>JAUILW010000066.1 GCA_030432795.1 Gammaproteobacteria bacterium | reverse complement strand
GCGCAGCTCGACTGGCACCGCAGGCATCGCTTCTGCAGCGTCTGCGGCGCACAGAGCGAGATGCGACGCGGCGGCCAGCTGCGGGTCTGCCCGGCCTGCGATGCGCAGCACTTCCCCCGCACCGACCCGGTGGCCATCATGCTGGTGGTGGACGATGACCGGTGCCTGCTCGGCCAACCGAAAGGGCCACTGGTGAAAACCGGGGTGTACTCCGCCCTCGCCGGCTTCATTGATCAGGGCGAGTCCATCGAGGAAGCCGTGCGGCGCGAGGTGAAAGAAGAAGCCGGGCTCGAGGTTGGCGACGTGCGCTACCACTCCTCGCAACCCTGGCCGTTCCCTTCGTCTCTGATGATTGGCTGCCACGCTCGCGCGGCAAGCACTGACATTCACATGGACACCGAGGAGATGCACGACGTGCGCTGGGTAGATCGGGACGATATCGCTCGGGCCATGCGCGACGAACCGGCCTCGGTGAAAGCACCCGGACCTATCGCCATCGCCCACCATCTCATCGCCGCCTGGCTGGCTGGCGACGTACGCTGGTGATGGGTTAGCCTGCGTCCATGGCAGACGCACAAGACAACGCCAACACTGCAGAACAGGCGCCGATGCCGACGCTGGCGGAGCAACTTACCGATGCGGCGGGCCTGGTGCCGGAGCCGCTGCAGCCGATGTGGAATCTGCTCGCGGACTACCCGGTGCTGCTCGGCGTCATCATCGCCGGCGTCTTTTTTCTGCTGGCATTCATCGTGCGCGCGCTGGTGCTCAACAACCTCGAGCGCCTGACGAAGCGATCAGCCTCGGCGCTGGATGACACCATTCTCGCCAATCTGAAGTCGCCGGTATTCCATACGATCTTTCTGTTCGGCGTGATCCTCGGCATTCAGACCGCGCAGCCGCCGTTCGGCCGCACCGCACTGATCAACGTAGTGGCCTCGTTCATCGTCGTCAGCTGGATGCGCGCTGGGCTGCGCATGACCGGCTCCATTCTCGAAGCGCTTGGCAACCGGCCGAACTTCACGCTGGTGGAACACCGCACGATTCCGCTGTTCGACCTGACCTCAAAGCTCCTGATTCTGCTGTTCGCAAGCTACGTGCTGCTGCTGATCTGGGGCATCAATCCCATTGGTTGGCTGGCGTCTGCCGGCATCGTCGGCATCGCCGTGGGGTTTGCTGCCAAGGACACCCTGGCCAATCTCTTTTCCGGTTTCTTCATCCTCGCCGACTCACCCTACAAGATCGGCGACTACATCAACCTCGACACCGGCGAACGTGGCCGCGTGGTCGCCATCGGCATGCGCAGCACGCGTCTGCTCACCCGTGACGACATCGAAATCACGGTACCTAATGCGGTCATTGCCAACGCCAAGATCACCAACGAAAGCGGAGGTCCCTACGAGAAGATGCGTGTGCGCATCGATGTGGGCGTGGCCTACGGTTCCGATCTGGAGCAGGTGTGTGAGGTGTTGCAGCACGTGGCAGAAAGCGAGCCAGGTGTGTGCGCGGACCCCGCACCGCGGGTGCGCGCTCGAGGCTTCGGCGCCTCGAGCGTCGACTTTCAGTTACTGGCCTGGATCGAGCGGCCGGAACAGCGCGGGCTGATCTCGCACCACCTGTTCATGAACGTCTACAAAGCGTTCGCTGAGGCGGGCATTGAGATTCCCTACGCCAAGCAGGACGTTTACGTCAAAGAACTACCGGCAAGCCAATGACGGTGCGCTAGACGCTCGACACACCAGCAAGCTGCCGGTAAATGATGGCCATTACCATGGAAATCATCGGAATGCCCCAGATCCAGCCGATGATCGTCACGAAGCTCAAGATGGAGATCACCACAATGGCGATCATGAGCAGAAAGACCGTCAGGAACTCCTTATTCACGAGCTTCAATGACGTGGTGAGCGAATCGATGATGCCCATATCCTTGTCAGCACACAGCGGAACTGCCAGCACCGTGGCGATCGACAGGTATATGCCAGGCAGTATGAGCAGCAGGTAGCCGAGTGAGGTGATGATCGAAATGAGGATGCCAAGCGCTGCAAAGGTGGTGATGCTCGCGTAGTACGTGAGCACCTAGCCAAATTCCACCGGCACCTCGACGCTTTGCCGTACCGCCACCATGGCCACGCCGGCAAACAACGGATAGCCCAGAACTGCGGTGATGAGCTGAATGAGCAGGTTGCCGCCGGTGCCCTGCGGGTCGACCACACCTGTGCCGGCCAGCGCTCCAATCACCAGCACCCAGCCGATCATCGCGCCGAGGACGATGGTCTTGATGCCCTTGGTCTTGCCCCAGGCTTCAGACAGCACGTCGCCAAACTCCAGCACTGCCCGCCCGTCGAGAGTTGCCTCAATGGATCCGCCCCGCGGGCCCGTGGTCGGCTGGGCAAGCGTCGCTGCTGGCGCCTCATAAGGATTATCACCACCCTGGTCGCTCATGAGATCTCCTCCTGCTCAGGCGTTTCGGGCCAGGCTACTGCCTCAGACGTTGAAGCGAAAGTGCACAACGTCACCATCCTGAACTACGTACTCCTTGCCTTCAAGGCGCCAGCGCCCGGCATCCTTGGCGCCCTGCTCGCCGTTACCAGCCACATAGTCGTCGTACGCAATGACTTCGGCGCGGATGAACCCCCGCTCGAAATCCGTATGGATGACCGCCGCTGCCTGCGGCGCTTTGGTGCCGATCGGAATGGTCCAGGCGCGCGCTTCTTTCGGGCCGGCGGTGAAGTAGTGGTGCAATCCGAGCAGCTTGTAGCCGGCGCGAATCACCCGGTTTAGCCCTGGTTCCTCGATGCCGAGTGCTTCGAGAAAATCCTTGCGCTCATCGTCCTCCAACTCCGCCACTTCCGCTTCGATCTTGTTGCAGATCGCCACCACCTCCGAGCCCTCTGCCTCGGCAATGCCGCGCACCACATCGAGGTGCGGGTTGTCCTCGAAGCCATCCTCGGCGACGTTGGCAATGTAGAGCACCGGCTTGGCGGTGAGCAGGTGCAACTCGCGCAGAGCGGCGAGCTCGTGGGGCTCGAGGCCCTGCGCGCGCACTGGCACACCCTCATCCAACTTCGCCAGCACCCGCGTGAGCAGTTCGTGCTGCGCTTTTGCCTCTTTGTCCCCAGCATTGGCGACACGCCGCGCTCGATCCATGGCGCGCTCCACGGTGTCCATGTCGGCAAGCGCGAGCTCTGTGTTGATCACTTCGATGTCGTCTGCCGGTGAGATGCCACCGGCGACGTGGATGACATTGTCGTCTTCGAAGCAGCGCACCACATGAGCGATCGCATGCGTTTCACGAATGTTAGCGAGAAACTGGTTGCCCAGCCCTTCGCCTTTCGAAGCGCCAGCCACAAGCCCGGCGATGTCCACAAACTCCATTGCCGAGGGCACCACCTTGGCTGACTTGACGATCTGTGCGAGTTTGTCCAGCCGCAGATCGGGCACAGGAACGACACCCGTGTTGGGATCGATGGTGCAGAACGGAAAGTTCTCCGCATCGATGCCCGCGCGCGTCAGCGCATTGAAGAGGGTGGATTTGCCGACGTTGGGCAAGCCGACGATGCCACAGTTGAAGCCCATAGCTACTCCGAATCGGGCGGCGCATGCAGGCAGGTCATGGCCTTCTGCACCTCACCGCGAAAAAGATGTTCAAGCACCGCATCGTCGAAACGCAGGCAGTCCTCTACCAGTTCACGCTCCTTACGCGGCATATCCACCGAAGTCAGGAACGCCACCATCCGGTCTTTGTGTCCCGCATGGCCGACGCCGATGCGCAAGCGGAGGAAATCCCGACGATTGCCGAATCCGGCAATGACGCTCTTGATACCGTTGTGGCCGTTGTGGCCGCCGTCGAATTTGAGCTTTACCGCACCAGGCTCGAAGGCCACCTCGTCGTAGCACACGAGAAAGTCCGCCGGTTCGAGCTTGAAGAAGCGCTGCAGCGCGCCCAGCGATTGGCCCGATTCGTTCATGTACGTGGTGGGTAACACCAGGCGCACGTCGTGGCCCAGGACCATGCCGCGGCCGATGCGTGCTTTGAAGCGGCTGTCCTCGGCGAGCGGCACGGAAAACCGCGCCGCCAACTCCTCCACATACACCGCGCCGATGTTGTGGCGGGTGTTGCGGTACTTGTCGCCGGGGTTTCCCAGACCGGCAATCACCCGCACACCGGCCACGGGCGGATCAGCCTTAGTCAGACGTCTCGCCGTCAGCGCCTGCATCATCTCCAGATGCCTTGCCGCCGCGGGCTGCATTGACGCTCACCACCTGCAGGTCGTGATCCGGGCCATGCTGAAGCTCCGGGATGACCACGCCTTCCGGCAGGACCAGTCCGCTCAGATGGATAGACTCGCCGACGTCGAGGTCGAGTACGTCCACCTCGATGAACTCCGGCAGATTACCCGGTAGACCGCTGACGACGATTTCGGAGATGTTGTGCGACAACGAACCGCCGCCGATCTTCACACCCTTACAGGCTTCTTCGTTGACGAAGTGCAGCGGCACGTGCACGTCTACCGCCTGGTCAGCGCGCACGCGCAGCAGGTCGATGTGTACCACCCGCTCCGAGGCGGGATGACGCTGCATGTCACGCACCACGGCCTGTTCCACGGCGCCACCCTCAATGGCTACCGCCAGCACCTGAGAGAAAAAGGACTCGTGCTGCAGGGCTTTGCCCAGCTCGTTGGCGTCGAGGGTCAGCGACTGCGGCTCACTGCCGCCGCCGTAGATAATGCCGGGTACCTTGCCGGTACGACGCAGGCGGCGGCTCGCACCCTTCCCTGCATCCGTGCGCGGCTGCGCGGAAATCTGGATCTGTTCGGACATTGCGTCGTCACTCCGTTCTGGTTGCACAATACGCCGTCATATCGCGACCAAAACGACGGCTGGATTCGATCGATCAAACAATCGAGAAAGTGGCTGGGGTGGCAGGATTCGAACCTGCGAATGGCGGGATCAAAACCCGCTGCCTTACCACTTGGCGACACCCCAGTAGCATCGCTTCTCCCAGGACACGGAGCCTTTCGACCCGTACGGCGCGGCCTTATCGGCTTCCGACCACCGCCCGGAAAAAGAGGGCGCGTATTCTCGGGCCACTCCTGCACTCTGTCAAACCCGAACCACACGTATACGATAGTTCCCCCGCTCAGCCGTGATCCGCAGCGGGCCGCCTTCCGAGAAGCGGTCATACGTCAGCCGCCAGCCGAGCTGGGTGAAGCCGATGAGCGCTCCGTCCGCGCTGCGCGCTTCGTTGCGTACCCGCACGCCGCTCAAGGGCTGGCCGGATACCCATCTGGGCATGGCTTCCAACGGCAGGTACCAGCCGAGCTGCCGCTCCATTACCTCCCGCACACCACCGGCATCGATCAGATGACCACCGCCATCGCGAATCTGCATTTGTCCGAGGTCGCCCTGCAGGATCGTGCGACCCTGCCCGAGCGGGCCCCACAGCTCGATGTCGTAGCGCTCCCCCTCCTGCCGCCAGCGAAATCGCGCCGAAAACCGTTCCTCGGCCCAGCGCACACCGAGCTTGCCGTCGATATCGAAGCGCGCGTCATCCAGTGGCCCGCCTGGCGGCGTGGAAACGCAACCGGCGAGCAGTAAAAACACCAGTAGAAAGAACGGCTTAGAAGCTTTACGCGCCGTTAATCTGCTATTATTGCCCGTTAGCTCAGCCACCGAACCTTCCTGCCCAACCCATGGCGATCTTGGCATACGGCATCAACTATCGCACAGCGCCTGTGGCGCTGCGCGAGCGCATCGCCTTTCCGGAGGAGGCGCTGGATGGCTATCTGCATGGTTTGCGTGCTCATGTACCCAGCCTCAGTGAAGCGGCGATTCTAAGCACCTGCAACCGCACGGAGCTTTACTGCACCCTGGACCCCCGTGAGGAAAACCGCCTGTTGACGTGGATCACGGGCAATCGAGACGTCAGTATCGATGAGCTGGCCAGCTCCGCCTACCGGCACTGGGACGTGGACGCAGCCCGCCATCTGATTCGCGTGGCCTCGGGCCTGGACTCCCAGGTGCTCGGCGAGCCGCAGATCATGGGCCAGGTCAAGAACGCCTACGATATCGCCCGTTCCGCAGGCACGGTGGGCCCCGCACTCCATCTTCTCTCCCAGGTCTCTCTGAACACTGCCAAGCGCGTGCGCACGGACACCGGTGTGGGGCGCAACCCGATCTCGGTGGCCTACGCCGCCGTGCTGCTGTCAAAGCAGATCTTTGAAACGTTGTCGGACAAGCGTGCTCTGCTGCTCGGCGCCGGCGACACCATCGGTCTCGTGGCCGAACATCTCAGCAAGCAGGGCATCGGCGCTATGACCATCGCCAACCGCACCCTGAGCAATGCCCAGCAGCTTGCCGCCGTGCATCATGCAACCGCGATCCAGCTCACCGATGTATCCGCCAGGCTCGCGGAATTCGACATCGTCATCAGCTCTACGGGCAGCTCACTGCCCGTCATCGGCAAGGGCGCCGTGGAAGCTGCCATCCGCCAGCGCAAACGCAAGCCCATGTTCATGGTGGACATCGCCGTTCCACGGGATATCGAGCCGGAAGTGGGCGAGTTGCCGGATGTGTTTCTTTACTCCATCGACGATCTGTCCGAGATCGTCGAGGAAAATGCCAAGGCACGCGAAGAGGCGGCGGTGGAGGCCAACGCGCTGGTGGACGAAGGCGCGCGCTACTATCTGCGAGAGCTGCGCGTGCACGAGGGTCAGGCCGTACTGCGGCGCTTCCGAGACAAAGCATCGGAAACGCAACGCAGAGAGCTCGCCAAGGCACGCGCCATGCTGGCAGACGGCGTAGAGCCGGAAGAAGTACTGGCGCAGCTGGCTCGCAGCCTCACAAACAAGCTGATACACGAGCCGACCATCGCCATCCGCAACGCCAGCGCCGACGACCAGGCCGAAACCCTCGAACTGCTGAAAAATCTCTACGAGTTGTAAATGGCACTATCTCCTTCCATGCAGGCCAAGCTGGCCGGCCTAGCCGATCGCTTCGAAGAAGTGGCGGCGCTGCTGTCCGATCCCGACGTAGTGGCCGACCGTAACCGCTACACGGCACTGTCGAAAGAACATGCTGAACTCGATCCAGTGATGCAGAGCTACACGCGGCTGCGCCGCCAGCTCGACGAACTCGAGGACGCGAGGAGCCTGGCCGACGACGACGACCCGGAAATGCGTGAGCTGGCCCAGGAAGATGCGCGCCGTCTGGAGGAGGAAAGCATTGAGGAGACAGCGCGTCTGCAGACCCTGCTGCTGCCGCGTGACCCCAACGACAGCGCTAACGTGTTTCTGGAAATACGCGCCGGTACCGGCGGTGACGAGGCGGCGATCTTTTCCGGCGACCTTTTTCGCATGTACAGCAGGTATGCTGAAAGCAGGGGCTGGCGCGTGGAAATTCTGAGCGAGCGGCCCGGAGAGCACGGCGGCTACAAGGAGATCATCTGCCGCGTGGAAGGGCAGGATGTCTACAGCGTGCTCAAATTCGAATCCGGTGCCCACCGCGTGCAACGGGTACCAGAGACTGAATCGCAGGGCCGCATCCATACATCCGCCTGTACGGTGGCGGTGCTGCCGGAAGCGGACGAGATCGATGACATAGACATCGACAAGAACGACCTGCGCATCGATACCTATCGCGCCTCAGGTGCCGGAGGCCAGCACGTCAACAAGACGGACTCGGCGGTGCGTATTACACACCTGCCCACCGGTATCGTCGTGGAGTGTCAGGACGAACGCTCCCAGCACAAGAACAAGGCACGTGCCATGTCCCTGCTGCAGGCGAAGCTACTGGACGCTGCGCTGTCGGCACAGCAGTCCGAACAGGCAGAGAACCGCCGCCTGCAGGTGGGCTCCGGCGACCGCTCCGAGCGCATACGTACCTACAACTTCCCGCAGGGACGGGTTACCGACCACCGTATCAATCTCACCCTCTACCGCCTGGACGAGATCATGGAGGGCGGCCTCGCCGCCGTTGTCGACCCGCTGATCCACGAACACCAGGCGGACCAGCTCAAGGCACTCGGCGAGCGCACGTGAGCAGAACGGTCGGCTGCTGGCTCGCGGCGCAGGCGGACCTGCACCGAAGCGATCGCGAGGTGCTGGTCATGGATGCGCTGAACATCACCAGAGCAGCAGTCCTTACGTCACCGGAACGAACCATCGAACCACGCACTCTGGCCAGTTTGAATCAGGCCGCCGAGAAGCTGCGTGCGGGATGGCCGCTGGCCTATCTGCGCGGCCACCGGGAGTTCTGGGGCATGCGGCTGGTCGTGAACCCGCACGTATTGATCCCGAGGCCGGAAACAGAGCATCTGGTGGAGCTGGCGCTCGAGCGTATTCGACCCGGCGACCGGGTGCTCGACCTCGGCACCGGGTCCGGCGCTGTCGCGATCGCACTGGCCAGGGAAACCGCCGGATTAGGTGTAGACGTGATCGCCTCGGACCGATCCGCCGAGGCGCTCACCGTCGCAGCCAAAAATGCAGGCGATCATGCGGCCGAGGTGACGTTCGTACGCAGCGACTGGCTGGAAAGCATCGAGGGATCATTCGACGTGATCGTCACCAACCCGCCGTACGTCGCCGACGAGCATCCCGCACTGGCAGCTCTGCGCTACGAGCCGTTGAGCGCTCTCACCTCAGGTGCCGACGGCCTGGACGACATCCGCAAGATCGCCCGCCAGGCTGCGCACCGGTGCCGCCGTACATTGCTCACCGAACACGGCTCCGACCAGGGCGAAGCAGTGCGGCAGATCTTCACGAGCGCCGGCTTCCAGAATATGCGCACCTACCCCGACCTTGCCGGGCACGACAGAGTAACGATAGGGTTCGTGACATGAACGACGAGGAACTTCTGCGCTACAGCCGTCAGATTATGCTGCCTGAGGTAGACATTGACGGGCAGCAGAAGCTCATCGATGCGCACGTCGCCATCATCGGCATCGGCGGCCTCGGCGCACCGGCATCGCTGTATCTGGCGGCAGCAGGCATCGGCCACCTCACACTCGTGGATCACGATACCGTGGAGCTGTCCAATCTGCAGCGTCAGGTGGTGCATCACAGTGCCGCGGTGGGCTTGCTGAAGGTCGCGTCTGCCGCGGAAACACTCACCGCCATCAACCCGCACACGCAGATTACGACCGTCGCCGAAAAGCTGGACGATGCAGGGCTCGAAGCGCTGGCCCGCCAGGCCGACGTGGTGCTGGATGCTACCGACAACTACAGCGTGCGATACGCCATCAACGGCGCCTGTTTCCGTGCGGGCACGCCACTGGTATCTGGCGCCGCCATTCGTTGGGAAGGTCAGGTGTCGGTGTTTGATCCCCGCGACCCAGCGTCACCGTGCTACCAGTGCTTCTATCCGGACGCCAGCGGCACCAACCTCAACTGCGCAGAGAACGGCGTAATCGCACCACTGGTGGGCATCATCGGCACGCACCAGGCAATGGAAACCATCAAGCTGATTACGGGCGTAGGTGAAACGCTCACTGGCCACGTATTGTTCTACGACGCCAAGTTCGCAGACTGGAGAAAGTTCAGGCTGACGCGGGAACCGAACTGTCCGACGTGTGCAGATCGACCGCAAAACTCCGTGCCAGACAGCCCCTAAGCACGTCCTGAACATCCGCAAGGCGGATGTCCGGATCGAAGGCCACCATGTGCGTCATCTCCATGCCCATCAGGCCGCACGGATTGATGCGCTGAAAGGGCATCAGGTCCATATCCACGTTGAGCGCCAGGCCATGATAGGTGAGCCCTTTGCGCACTCGCAGCCCCAGCGAGGCGATCTTCGCGCCGTTCACATAGACACCCGGCGCGTCGGAACGGGGCGCGCCGCTAATGCCATAGTGTGCGAGCGTATCCACACAGGCCTGCTCGATATTGGTAACGAGCTGGCGAACGCTGCAACCCAGACGCTCGATGTCGAGCATCAGATAACCGGTGATCTGGCCAGGCCCGTGGTAGGTGACCTGCCCACCGCGGTCGGTCTGTACCACCGGAATGTCGCCTGGCGCCAGCACGTGCTCGGCTTTGCCTGCCTGTCCCTGCGTGAACACCGGTCGGTGCTCCGTAAACCAGATTTCGTCCTGCGTTCCGGAACCGCGCGTTTCGGTAAACGTCTGCATCGCACGGTAGGTTGGCTCGTAATCGGTGAGACCGAGGTCCCGAAACAGCACCGCGCGGCTCATAGCACCATCTTCACTTCATCGATCTCCATCAACGCCGTATGCATGGCTTTGAGCTGTGCTTCACCGGTAGCGGTAATGGTGATCCGCACGCTTTCATAGCGCCCCTGCTTGGACTGACGCAAGCTCACCGCATCTGGTGTGAGGGTCTCATCGTGCTGTCGCACCACCGCCACCACATCACGCACAAAGGTCTCCGAGTGCTCGCCGATCACGCGGATCGGGTACGCACACGGAAACTGGATGGTGATGTCCTTCGGGTCGATCACTCGAGTAGCTCGCGGAAAAAGAGGTACACAAAATCACCGAAGCTCGACATCCAACCAGCTTCCGCCTGGTCTTCGAGCGCAACGAGCGGTGCCCGATAGACGCTGCTGTCCCCGAGCCGTAACACCAGCTCGCCCACCTCATCGCCTGCAGACAGAGGCGCCTCGATGATGCTGGGCGTTTCCAGCTCAGCCTTCAGATCCGCGTAATGGCCGCGCGGAAAGGTGACCACCGCCGATTCAGCGAGGCCGAGATTGACCTCTTCGTTTTCTCCATAGAAAAGCTCCGCCTGCTTGAGCGGCACGCCGGCTTCATACAAACGCCGGGTCTCGAAGTAGCGGAAGCCATAGGACAGGAGCTTCTGGCTCTCGCGCATGCGTGCTTCTTCGCTCTGCGTGCCCATCACCACCGATATGAGGCGCATGCCGTCCCGCAATGCACTCGACACCAGGCAGTAGCCGGCCGCCTCCGTATGCCCGGTTTTCACCCCGTCGACCGTCTGGTCGCGCCAAAGCAGCCGGTTGCGGTTGCTCTGCTCGATGTCGCCGAACTTGAACGAACGCTCGGAATAGATCGCGTACATGTCCGGGTAGCGCGTAATCATGGCCCGGGTGAGGAGCGAAAGGTCCCACGCAGAAGTCGCATGCCCTTCCGCCGGCCAGCCGGTGGCATTGACGAAAAAGGTCGAGGTCATCCCGAGCTCCGAGGCGTGATGATTCATCATGTCTGCGAAGGCGTCTTCGCTGCCGCCGATATGTTCAGCCAGGGCCACGCTCGCATCGTTGCCCGACTGAATGATGATGCCCCGCAACAGATCTTCGAGACGCACCTGCGTGCCCTCGCGTATGAACATTTTCGAGCCACCCATACGCCAGGCTTTGACGCTCACCGGCACCATGTCATCCAGCGAGATGCGCCCTTGGGACAACTCGTATGCCGCAACGTAGATCGTCATGATCTTGGTAAGGCTCGCCGGCGGTAACGGCTGGTGCGCGTTTTCCTCCACCAGCACGCGGCTGGTATCGGCATCGATGAGCAGATACGAGCTGCCAGCAATACTCGGAGGTGGAGGAATCACCGGCTCCACGGCAACGGCCGGGACGCTGACGGATAGAAGAAGGAAAAGGATCGTCTTGATCATGACCTTGGCAAGCAGAAACGCACGTGCATTGTATCAGGCACGCGGCGGCTTTTTGCCGCCTCAGTGCTCCAGCAGCAGCGCCCGACCCAATTCCCG
>JAUILW010000065.1 GCA_030432795.1 Gammaproteobacteria bacterium | reverse complement strand
GCGCGGCGCTTCAACCATGTGTTCGGCCGCGAGCCGGACTTCGAGCAGCAGGCCGAGGCAGCGCTGCAGAAGATGGGCAAAAAGGCAGCGCGCCTGTACAGCGAATGCCGGCGTGCCTACGTGGAGCAGGGCGACGCGGAAGCGCTGGAGCGCGCCCGGGCGTTGCTCGCCAGCCAGCAGAACCTCTCCATCGGCGATTCGGAGCGCCTGTTCGGTTACCTGGAGGGCGGCGGCCGCATCATTCTTCCGGAGCCGCAGTCGATCATCAACGCGGCGGCCAAGGTGCCGGGCCTCGATGGCGAGAAGATGTCCAAATCCTACGGCAACACCATCTCTCTGCGCGAAGCGCCGGAGGCCGTGGAAGAGAAAGTGCGCACCATGAAAACCGACCCCGCTCGGGTGCGCCGCAACGACCCGGGCGAGCCGGAGAACTGCCCGGTGTTCGCGCTGCATGAGCTCTACGCCTCTGACGACCTGCGCAGTTGGGTCACCGAAGGCTGCCGCAGCGCGTCGATTGGCTGCATCGACTGCAAAAAGCCGCTCATCGATGCGATTAACGCAGAGCAGGCGCAGATGCGTGCTCGGGCGGAGCCGTTCGAGAACGAACCGGACCTGGTGCACGCCGTGCTGCAGGAGGGTTCGGAGCGGGCGCGCGATGAGGCGCGGGAAACCCTCGAAGATGTGCGCGCCGCCGTGGGGCTTGCCGGCCGATGACGACCGGCGAAGCCATCAGCAGCCCCACCCTTCAGGCCGCACGCCAGGAAGACGCCAACACCATCGCGCTGGTCAGCGGTCGGCCGGTCAGGGAATTGCCTACGGACCTCTACATCCCACCCGAGGCGATGGAGGTATTTCTCGAGACGTTTGAAGGGCCGCTGGATCTGCTGCTCTATCTGATCCGCCGGCAGAACCTGAACATTCTCGAGATCAACGTCGCGCAGATCACCGCCCAGTACATGGAGTACATCAGCCTCATGCAGGCCCTGCAGCTGGAGCTCGTCGGCGAGTATCTGGTGATGGCAGCGCTGCTGGCGGAAATCAAATCCCGCATGCTGCTGCCCCGGCCGGTGAGCGAGGAAGAAGACGAGAACGACCCTCGGGCCGAGCTCATTCGGCGCCTGCAGGAGTACGAGCAGATCAAGAGCGCTGCAGAGCGCATGGAAGAGCTGCCGCGCGTGGAGCGCGACGTTTTTCCGGTGCATCCGGAGCGCCCGGAGCTGGTGCGCGAGCACGTGGAGCCGGACGTGGATCTCAAGGAGATCCTGCTGGCGCTCGCGCAAGTACTCAGACGCGCCGATATGAACGCCAGCCATTCGGTGCAGATGGAGCCACTCAGCGTGCGTGAGCGCATGACCGAAGTGCTGTCACGCGTGTCCGAGGCAACTGAACACGTGCCGTTCGTCAGCCTGTTCCGACGTGCGGAAGGGCGCCTCGGCGTCATCGTCACGTTCCTCGCCATCATGGAGCTGGTGCGTGAGCGTCTGCTCGACGTGGTACAGAACGAACCCTTTGCGCCGATCTATCTGCGGCCCGTGACGGAGTAAATTTCGATGGATCTCGACAAGATCAAGAGCATTCTTGAGGCGGCGCTCATGGCGGCGGACGAACCGCTGACTACTGACCGCATGATCAAGCTGTTCAAGCGCGGCGAGGTGCCGCTGGACGAGCTGCGTGAGGCTGTCAAGGAGGCGCTTACCGTCCTGGAAGCAGAGTGTGAAGGGCGCGGCTACGAGCTCAAGCGCGTGGCGTCCGGCTACCGCTATCAGGTGCGTCAGGAGTTCTCCGAGTGGGTGAGCCGGATGTGGGAGGAGAAGCCGCCCCGCTATTCCCGCGCGCTGATGGAAACGCTGGCCCTCATCGTCTACAAGCAGCCGGTGACCCGCGGCGACGTGGAGCAGGTGCGCGGCGTGGCGGTAAGTCAGAACATTCTGCGCACGCTTCTGGAGCGCGGCTGGATCCGTGTGGTGGGCACCCGCGATGTGCCTGGCAAACCGGCCATGTACGGCACCACCAAGGCATTTCTGGATTACTTCAATCTCAAGTCGCTGAGCGAGTTGCCGCCGTTGGATCAGATCCGCGACCTGCTGGGCGAGGAACCGCCGTTGGATGACGACGATCAACCGGCGCAGAAGGCGCTGCCGGAACTCGACGAGAACGGTGACCCCATCATCGTCGAAGCGGACGGAGAGCATGACGACAGTGCCGAGAGCAACGGCGCCGAAGACGAAGAAGATGCGCTTGAGGTGCGGGTTGAGGTTGATGTGATCGAGCCTGCCACAGCCGAATCGTCCGAGGAAGTCACGGTTGAGGAGACAGTGGTGGAAGAGGCCGCCGAGGAGGCCATGGCGCAGGCGGAAGAGGACAGCACGCATCTTGCCAAGGTCGTGCGTCTCCCCACTCAGAGCGGCTGAAGCATGTCCGAAAGCGGCGAGAAGCTGCACAAAGTGCTCGCTGATCACGGGCTCGGCAGCCGTCGCGAGATGGAGCGTTGGATCACCGCGGGACGCGTGAAGGTCGACGGAGCTCCTGCGCAGATAGGCCAGCGTGTGAGCGCCGAGGCGATCGTCGAGGTCGATGGCAAAGCCCTGCGGCGGCAGCAGCAGGCGGAAGCAACCCGCGTGCTGGTGATGAACAAGGCAGTGGGACGTATCTGCTCGCGGCGCGATCCGGAAGGGCGTCCGACAGTCTTCGACGACCTGCCGCGGTTGCACAGCGGCCGCTGGGTTGCGGTGGGGCGGCTCGATGTGCAGACCAGTGGCCTGTTGCTGCTCACCAACGACGGCCAGCTCGCTAACAAGCTCATGCATCCGTCCACCGGCCTGGATCGTGAGTACGCCGTACGCGTGGATGGCCAGCTGTCAGATCAGGAAATCGACACGCTGAAGTCCGGCGTGCTCATCGACGACGTGCTGTGCCGCTTCAGCGACCTGCAGCATTACGACGGCCGTGGCCGTAACCACTGGTACCACGCGGTGCTCCTGGAAGGGCGTAACCATGAGGTGCGGAACCTGTTCGCCGCCGTCGACCGCGCAGTGTCACGCCTCAAACGGGTGCGCTACGGGCCGGTGGTGATGCCCTCCCACGTGCGCGAAGGCCGCACCGCGGAAATGGCGGCGGAGGATGTAAAAAGCCTGTGTGCGCTGGTGGGCGTGCCTTACACCAGCCCGCCGAAGCAGAACCGCAAAGACACGGTATGGGGAAAGAAGCGGCCGTCGATGTTGCTGCCTTACCCGAAGGTAGGACCTCAGTGAATGAGGATGTTTCGCGCCCCGTGCTCTACCGCTTCGGATAGCGCTGATCGCGCGTCCGCCAGCACCGCTTCGGCCGAGGCCGCGCCGCTGGTGGTGGAGATGCCGATGCTCACCGTGAGGAGTGATTGCACCTCCGGATCGGCGTAGTGAATGGTGGTGACCAGCACTTCGACCTTTGCCGCAACCCGCTCCGCACCCTGACGCGTGGTACGGGGAAGCAACACCGCCAGATGATCGTCGTCGATCTGGAACACGCCGTCGGCTTCGCGCAACCCTGAGTTGAGCTGGCTGCGCAGCTTCTCGATCAGTGTACTGGCGACGTCCTCGCCGTGGTGCGTGCGAACATCTCCGAGCCCGTCCAGGCGAATGAGCACGAGCGCATCTTCCTGCCCGGTGCCCGAGCGCTTCTGCGAGCCTGCGTTGCCGCCGGCCTTGAGCGCGTGCACGGTCAGCGCATTGGTCAGCGCCGGCGCTGCCAGCGTCAGGAGATCTTCGAGCGTTTGCAGGTCTTCTGAGGAAAACCGATGCCTTGAAGTCAGCCGTACCTCGCCGCCTTTATCGCCGTCGGCACCGAACTGCAGGTTGTAGCTCACGCTGTGCAGGCCCGGCTCGCCAAACTGCAGGTCGACGTTTGCCGCTTCGTGGCGGTAGGCCAGATGGCAGGCAGGGGAGAGGGCTGATGCCTGCGTGAAGATACGCTCGATAAGCGCGCCGATCTCTAGTTCCTTGTGGAATGACTGCACCAATGAGAGTGCCACTTCCGGATCGAAGCTGGCCACGCTCGACTGTGCCCGTTCTTTGCGTCTACCCATCATGACCTGCGGTTTCCCATCCTGCTTGTGTTCTGCCCGGCTGCTCACGCACCTGTGGCTACCGTGGAGCATAGCGAATCCCTGAGGCGCGTTTTGGTATGCGGCTCTCATCACTGGGCTGACCTGGTCAGATAATTGTCTAAATATCGGAGGTACCCAAGTGCGGTGGCCCACACGCAGCAAGCGGCGTTCAAGCCTCTGGCGTACTCGAGGCTGCTATCTGCGTCTCAATCGCTCGGCCCCGTCCAATCCCTCGCATTGATCGGTTGGCCGTGCAGGGCTTTAGGCGCCTGTGCAAAGAGGTACAGGTACAGATCCATGTGTGCTTCCGGCAGCGGTACCGTTTCGGGGTTCTCCGCCGGATACGCGGCCGCACGCATGCTGGTGCGGGTGCCGCCTGGGTTGATGCTGGCGGTGATGATGTTGCTGGTTTGCGCGAGCTCGTCAGCCAGGGTCTCCATGAGACCTTCCTGGGCAAACTTCGACACCGCATAGGCGCCCCAGTAGGCACGCCCTTTGCGCGCCACGCCAGACGCCGTGAACACCACCGTCGCCTGGGCCTGTGCGTCCAGCAGCGGCAGGAGCGACTTCGTGAGGATGAACGGCGCGGTGCTGTTCACCATCATCACGCGTTGCCACTCGCGGGTGGGGTAGTGCGCGATGGGCACTTTCGGCCCGAGCAGTGATGCGTTGTGCAGGATGCCGTCGAGGCGGCCGTAGGTGTCGCTGACGGCGTTGTACAGTGCATCGGCGCTGTCGTCGTTCATCTCCTCCAGATCCATGGGCACGATCACCGATTGTGTGTCGGTGTGCGCTTCGATCCAGTCGAACACCGCTTCGAGCTTGCTGCGGGTGCGTCCGAGCAGCACCACGTGGGCGCCGTGCAGCGCGAAGGTTTTAGCCGCCGCAAGGCCGATACCGTCACCAGCGCCCGTTACCAGAATGACCCGCCCAGAAAGACAGTCGGATGACGGTTGCCAGCGCCAACCCGCGCGCGCTTCGTTCAGTTCCGGGTACGTCATGGTTTGTGTGCGTAGACAAGGTAGTTGGCGTGGGTGTCGCGTGTGAGGGAGGCGCTGCGGGTGAGCGGGTTGTAGCGCAGACCGGAAATGTCCTTCACGGTGAGACCAGCGGCGCGACAGGCAGCCGCCAGCTCGCTTGGCTTGATGAACTTGGCGTAGTCGTGGGTGCCTTTCGGCAGGATGCCGGTGATGTACTCCGCGCCCAGGATGAGCAGGCCGTAAGCGATGGGGTGGCGGTTGATCGTGGAGAAGAATACCGCTCCGCCGGGCCGGGCGAGCGCTGCACATGCGGCCACCGTGGAGCGGATGTCCGGCACGTGTTCCAGCATCTCAAGGCACGCCACCGTGTCGAACGACGCTGGATGTTGCTCGGCGAAGGCTTCCGCCGTGGCGCGCTGATAGTTGATCGCCACACCCGTTTCCAGCGCGTGCAGCTTCGCCACTTCCAGCGGCGCTTCGCCCATATCGATACCCCAGGCTTCGGCGCCGCGGGCGGCCAGCGTCTCGGTGAGGATGCCGCCGCCGCAGCCCACGTCGATGGCCCGGCTGCCGGCAAGCTTCGCACGTTGGTCGATGTAGTCGGCGCGCACTGTGTTCACATCGTGCAACGGTTTGAAATCGCCGTCCGGGTCCCACCAGCGGTGTGCCAGCTTCTCGAACTTGGCGATTTCGTCAGCGTCGACGTTGTGCGGTATTTCTGCGGTTGTGGTGTCGGTCATTGATCAGTTCCCAGGCTACAGGGCGCCGCGCACGCGCTGCGCCTGTTGCTCCACGTCGCGGTGTAACTTCTGCGTGTCGATGGTCGTAAGGCTGCCGTCGCGCACCAGCGCATGGCCTTCTACCCAAACGTGGCGCGCCTGGTGTGTGGGCGCGCCGTGTATCAGGCTGCCTATCACGTCGAGCAGCGGCTGGGCGGCAAAGCCGGTGGGCGTGAACGCCACCAGATCTGCGCGCTTGCCCACTTCGATGGAGCCGAGCTCATCCTCACGCCCCAACGCTCGGGCGCCGCCCAACGTCGCCATGGCGAGCACATCGTGGGCATTGCCGGCATCTGCGCGGCCTGCCTGCACCTTTGCAAGCAGCGACGCGGTGCGGGCTTCCTGCAGCAGGTTCAGCGTGTTGTTGGATGAAGCGCCGTCCGTGCCCAGCGCGATGTTGCAGCCTGCGGCGGCAAGCTCTGTCGTCGGACAGATGCCGCTGGCGAGCTTCAGGTTCGAGTGCGGGCAGTGCACGATGTGCACGCCGTTGGCGGCTACCAGGTCGATTTCCTGCCGGGTGAGCTGGGTCATGTGGGTGGCCTGCAGCTGCGGGTTTAGTAGGCCGATATCCGCGAGACGCTCCACCCAGGTCTGGCCATGCTGCGCGCGAGCCTCAGCGACCTCTGCCGCGTTTTCGTGCAGGTGAATGTGCACGCCCAGGTTGATCTCCTGGGACAGCATGAGAATTTTTTCGAGCGATTTCTGATCCACGGTGTAGGGCGCGTGCGGGCCGAAGGCAACGAGCACATGGCTGTCGCCGCGGTAGTCGTCGTGCAGGGCCAGGCCCTTGTGAAAGCACTCGTCCACGCCGCTGGCCCACACGTTGGCCCCGTTGAAGATGGGAAAGGCCAGCTGCACACGCATGCCGGTGCGGCATGCAACTTCCGCGACGATCTCCGGGAAGAAGTACATGTCGGTAAACGTCGTCGTGCCGCTGGTGAGCATCTCTGCTGCTGCGAGGGTGGTGCCGATGCGCACGAAGTCTTCGTCGACCAGGGCAGCTTCCAGCGGCCAGATACGATCCTGCAGCCAGGCCTGCAGGGGTAGATCTTCGCCGGCGCCGCGCAGCAGCGTCATGGCTGCGTGGCAGTGGGCGTTGACCAGGCCCGGCGTGAGGATGCCGTCATCGACGCGCACGTGCTCCTGCGGTGCATAGTCTGCCCGCAATTCGGACGCGGGGCCCACCGCAGCGATGCGGCCGTTGAGGATTGCGACCGCGTGGTCGGGCAGGGCGACGTTTTGCGGTGCTACGGGCAGCAGCCACGGCGCTTCGACGAGCAGATCGCAGGCGCGCTTGGAGGACCGATCGGACATGCAGCGGAGTATACGCGGGCTGCGCTGTATACTGCCTGGCCAATTTGCCACCAGGGGTGTTCGTCATGCCGCAGGACTTTCTCGTTGATCGCACCGACCTCAGCCACACGACGCTTGCGGACGCCGCCCCGCTGGTTCCGGCGCAAGGGCAGGTGGTACTGCGCATCGAGCGTTTCGCGCTTACCGCCAACAACATCACTTACGGGGTCGCCGGCGACATCATCGGCTACTGGCAGTTCTTTCCGGCGGCCGAAGGGCAGGGACGCATACCGGTGTGGGGCATCGGCAAGGTCACTGCCAGCGAGCACAAGGACATCTCCGTCGGCAGCCGCTACTACGGCTACTACCCCATGTCTTCGGAGCTGCTGGTCACGCCCGACGACGTGCGCGCACGGGGTTTTCGTGATGCCTCAGCCCACCGCGCGGAGCTGCCGGTGGTGTACAACCAGTACGCAACGGTAGGCGAAGCATTCGGTTTCGAACCTGGCTGGGACAATCACGCCATGCTGTACCGGCCGCTGTTCACAACGTCGTTCGTGCTCGATGACTATCTCGCCGACAACGACTTCTTCGGCGCCGGCACGGTGGTGCTCGGCAGCGCCTCGAGCAAGACAGCGTTCGGCCTGGCCTTCATGCTGAAGCGTCGCGGCGGCGTACGCGTGGTCGGGCTGACCTCAGCTGGCAACACCGGCTTCGTGGAAGGCCTCGGGCTCTACGATCAGGTGCTTTCCTATGACGAAGTGGAAGCATTGGATGCGGTGCCGACCGCGTTTGTGGATATGGCGGGTAACCGGCAGGTGCTGTCCCGGCTGCACCATCACCTGGGCGACAACGTCCTGTGCAGCTGCGGTGTCGGCGCCACGCACTGGGAAGCGCGCGACGGCGAGGCGCCTGGTAGCCTGCCCGGTGCCCGCCCGACCATGTTTTTTGCGCCTACGCAGATCGTCAAGCGCAATCAGGAGCTTGGTCCGGAGGAATACCAGCGGCGTATCGGTGAGGCGACGCGCGCCTTTTTCGCGGCGGTGGATGCCTGGGTCACCATTGAGGAGCACCCGTTTGCCGATGTGGAACGCATCTACGCTGAGGTGTTGGCGGGGGCCGCGCCCAACCGCGGGGTGATCGTTACCGGTTAGCCCGTCGCTGCAGGTGCCGGCGCCGCGCCGCGCGGTCCGCTTCGCGCTGTGCCGGTGTCACCTCGTGATATCCGGGGATGTGCGTTTCGAGGTCCGTGCGCGCGAGCAGCTTCGCCGTTGGCCATTGAGGCTCCGATAGCGTCTCGCCGAGCCCATCCCAACGCAGGATATGCACGCCGCGGTGTAGACCGCCGGTATCCAGCCAGTTCGGATAGCCCGGGTCGCTGGTGCTCACGACGTAGTAGTAGGCACCATCTGGCGCCAGCACCGACTGCTCCGTCGTCAGGCTCGACACCTGATTACCGTGCTCGAGGGACGCATACCACATGTCCGTAAGCTGGATCGCCTGGTACGGTGCTGCGGTTTTCGGCATGCGGATGACCAGCACCTGATCATCCGCCAGATCGAAGTGGCCGCTGCTCAGCCAGCGGCCGCGGGCGCCGCCGAACCGGTAGGTGTCGATGGGCGCGATCACCGCGTTGGCCGGGCGGCTGCCGACGTAACGCTGTTGCACGAAGTTCGGCCAGTTCGCGGCCGTGGTGTGAAACATGTTTGTGGCGGCGCCGATGCGGTCAGCGAGTTCGAGGCTCGTCTCGGCCGGCTTGCGGCGGCCCTCAAAACCCACGCGGTCGATGTGGATCTCCGCTGCGGCGGCGTCGTCCCACGTGGCATACACGTGGCGCGCAAATACGGTGGTCGCCTCCGGCGGGTTGGCAAGCCACGCGCCCGGTCGCTTGTCTGGCGTCAGCCAGATCTCGAAGGCGCCATCGTCGGCGATGGGGATCTCTTCGAAGTTCAGGTACCCCACTGATGTGCCGGTGCCGTCCCAGGGGCGCCCGGCATACAGCTGCAACTCCACACGGGTAGCGGATCCCAGCGTGCCCCACACCCGATAGGACGCACCGCCGCGGACGGGGCTGAATGCATAGCGCTGGTCAGGGTTGTCGCCGCCTTCCTTCAGCCAGAAATCCAGAATGCGGAAATAGGGGTAGTCCGCGTCCTGCAGTACTTCGGCTTCGATGCCCTTCATCAGCGCTCGCAGCAGATGCCGGTAACCGCCAGCCTGCTCGGCATCGGTGCCGAAGGCGGGGGAATCGGTGATCTCCTGCTCTGCGTTTGTGAGGGTTTCGAGCAGCGCCGCAAACGCTTCCTTGAGTGCTTTTTCGCCCGTTGGCGCTGAGTTTGCGGTGAGGCAGACTACGAGCGCGCAGGCGGCTACGACGATGGGCAGGGTGCGGGTGAGCATGACGTCGGAAAATGGCCGGTTTCGGGTAGCGCGTGCTAAAATAGCCCGTTTTTCACGATCACACATCTATGTCCGATCTGGAGTCTGGCCAGGGGCGGGAAGTACTGCCTCGCAGCATTGAAGACGAACTCCGGCAATCCTATCTCGACTACGCCATGAGCGTGATCGTTGGGCGCGCGCTGCCCGACGTGCGGGATGGGCTGAAGCCGGTGCATCGCCGCGTGCTGTTCACCATGAACGAGCTCAACAACACCCACAACCGGCCCTACATGAAGTCGGCCCGCGTGGTGGGTGACGTAATGGGTAAGTACCACCCGCACGGCGACTCAGCCATCTACGACACCGTCGTGCGCATGGCGCAAAGGTTTTCGATGCGCTATCTGCTGGTGGATGGGCAGGGCAACTTCGGCTCCATCGATGGCGACCCGGCGGCTGCCATGCGTTACACCGAAGTGCGTATGGCCAAACTCGCCTCCGAGCTGCTGGCCGATCTCGACAAAGACACGGTGCCCATGGTGCCGAACTATGACGAGACGCTGCACATGCCGGAAGTGCTGCCCACCAAGGTGCCGAACCTGCTGGTCAACGGCAGTTCAGGCATTGCTGTGGGCATGGCAACGAACATACCGCCGCACAACCTCACCGAGGTGGTGAACGCATGTCTGGCGCTACTGGAAGAGCCTGAGCTCGACGTCGATGCGCTGATGGAGTACGTCAAAGGCCCGGACTTCCCCACCGCCGGCATCATCAACGGCCGCGCCGGTATCGTGCAGGCCTACCGCACCGGCCGTGGACGCATCTACGTGCGTGCGCGGGCTGAGGTGCAGCACAACGAAAAGGCCAACAAAGACACCATCATCATCTCCGAGATCCCCTACCAGCTGAACAAGGCGAGGCTCATCGAGAAGATCGCCGAGCTGGTAAAGGAAAAGCGCATCGAAGGCATCACAGAGCTGCGCGATGAGTCAGACAAGGATGGCCTGCGCGTGGTCATCGAGCTGCGCCGCGGCGAGCCGGGGGATGTGGTGCTCAACAACCTCTACGCGCAGACGCAGCTGCAGTCGGTGTTCGGCATCAACTGTGTGGCGCTGGTGCACGGCCAGCCGCGGGTGCTCAACCTCAAGCAGATGCTCGAGGCGTTCCTGCAGCATCGCCGCGAGGTGGTCACGGCGCGCACCATTTACCTGCTGCGCCGGGCCCGGGAGCGCGGTCACGTGCTCGAAGGCCAGGCGGTGGCGCTGGCCAACATCGACGCGGTCATCGAGCTGATCAAGGCGTCCCCTACGTCCGCGGAAGCCCGCGTGGAGCTGATGAAACGCGGCTGGGCGGGCGAAGGCGTGCAGGAGCTGCTGGAGAAAGCCGGCAGCGATGCGTGTCGGCCGGACAATCTGGGCGTGGAATTCGGCTTTCGCGACGGCCTGTACTACCTGTCCGAGACCCAGGCGCAGGCCATTCTCGACATGCGTCTGCACCGGCTCACGGGCCTCGAGCAGAACAAGCTGCTGGAGGACTACCAGAAGGTGCTCGATGAGATCGCCGATCTGCTGGACATCCTGGGTTCGAAGGACCGCCTCAAGCAGGTGGTGCGCGAGGAGCTGGAAGAAGTGCGCAACACGTACGGCGACGAGCGCCGCACGGAGATCCGCGAGAGTCACGAAGATCTCACCATGGAAGATCTCATCACCGAGGAAGACCTCGTGGTGACCATCTCCCACCAGGGCTACGGCAAGACGCAGCCGCTGGACGCGTACCAGGCGCAGAAACGTGGTGGCCGCGGGCGCGCGGCGACATCGGTGAAAGACGAGGACTTCGTCGAGCACCTGCTCATCGCCAATAGCCACGACACGCTGCTGTGTTTCTCCAACCAGGGCAAGGTGTACTGGCTGCGCGTGTTCATGATCCCGCAGGGCAGCCGCGGCGCCAAAGGGCGGCCGATGGTCAACATGTTGCCGCTGGGTGAGGGCGAGCGAATCACCGCCATCCTGCCCATCAAGCAGTACGACGAAAATCGCTTCGTATTCATGGCGACGGCCAACGGCACCGTGAAGAAGACGCCGCTGGAGCAGTTCTCCCGGCCCCGCACCGCAGGGCTCATTGCGCTCGAGCTCGAAGAGGACAACACCCTGGTGGGTGCGGCCATCACCGACGGCAGCAGCGACATCATGCTGGTTGCCAGCTCCGGGAAGGCGGCGCGGTTCAAAGAGTCGGATGTGCGCGCCATGGGCCGCACCGCGCGCGG
>JAUILW010000660.1 GCA_030432795.1 Gammaproteobacteria bacterium | reverse complement strand
GCCAACGCCGACACACCGATCAGTGCCACCACCATCAGCATGAAGTAATCCGGCGATTGAAACCCCTGAGCGAGGCCAGCCAGTGCCGGGGCCGCCAGCAGCAACGCCAACGCACCAACGGTGCCACCAATGAAGCTGGCATAGGCCGCCACCGCCAGCGCGGTGCCCGCACGGCCGCTGCGCGCCAGCGGGTAACCATCGAAGGTGGTGGCCAACGTCGATGCACATCCCGGTGCGTTGATGAGAATCGACGAGGTCGACCCGCCAAACACGGAACCGTAGTAGACCCCCGCCAGCATGATCAGCGCGGAAGCGGGGTCGAGCACGTAGGTCAGCGGAATCATCAGCGCAACAGCCGTGGCCGGCCCGAGCCCCGGCAACATGCCAATCAACGTGCCGGCGAGGCAGCCGCTCACCACCATCAGCAGGTTGAACGGCGTCAGCGCTGTGAGCACGCCGTCTATCACCACAGGCTTCCCGTTGTCAGATGCACCTGCAGCCCCTGCTCGAGAACAAACCACACCATCACCACCGCAGCTACCGGCACACCGACGATCACCACAGGACGCCGCTCACCGAGTAGCAGTAGACCACCAGCGAGCGCGGCGATACTGGCGGCGATGAAGCCGAGCCAAGCCATCGACAACCCGTACAGCACGCAGATCGCCAGCAACCCCGACGCTCTGCCAAACGATGCGCTTGTGATGCGGCCAATCACTTCCCGCTCCGGTTGCAGCCTGCTCACACATAGCGCCACCCCGAGCAGCACGCCGACGCCCGCCAGCACCAACGGCAGCGTGCGGGCACTCATGGGTTCCTGCGCATCCGCTGGCAATACCGGAATGCCGAGCGCCGCAAGGCCGTAAGCAAGCGACACCACCAGCACGATCGCTCCGCCGGAGCGCTCGCTGATCATCCGCGCACGAAGCCCAGACGCAGCAAGAGCCTGTACATGAGCTGTTCCTGGTCTTCCAGAAAGGCACTGAACGCAGGGCCCTCGTGATACACCTCCGTCCACCCGTAGCGTGCTCGGGCATGCTGCCAGGCATCGGTGGCACGGAGCTGATTCAGCACCGCAGCGAAGGCGTCACGCCGCGCCTCGGCGATACCCGGTGCGGCGAAGAACCCGCGCCAGTTGAGAAACTCCACCGGCCAGCCGTACTCACGGAACGTCGGAACATCCGGCAACGCTTCGAGTCGCTCCGGTGCGGCCACGGCGAGGATGCGCACCCGCCCGCCGCGCGCGTGTGCAATCGCATCCCCGACGGTGGCTGACATGGCGCCGACCTCCCCGGACAGCAACGCAAGTGTTGCCTGGCCGCCGGCACCGTAAGGTACATAGCGTGCGTCCGCAGGGTTCAGCTCCAACGCCTCGAACACGCGTGCGAGTATCAGATGGTCAAGGTCGCCCCGGTTCGAACCGCCGGCAAACTTGATACTGCGGGGTGCGGCGCGCAAAGCCTCAACCAGCGCAGGAAAGTCCATGAACGGTGAGTCGGTGCGCACCATCACGGCACCGTAATCACCGATCAATGATGCGATGGGCGTGAGCTGACGCCAGTTCTGCTGAAAGGCTGGTTTCAAAGAGCGCACGACGATCGGTGTGGAGCTCACCATGAGCACATCGGCAGACTGCGCCGCCGCCTCCTGCAGATAAGCCACGCCTTTGCCGCCACCAGCGCCGCTGCGATTCTCGAACGACACCTGTGGCACGAGCCCAGAGGCCATGAGCGCTCGCCCGGCGGCCCGCGCGGTGATGTCCCACCCGCCGCCAGCGCCGCCAGGAATCAGCAGGTGCAGCGACTCCAATGCAGCGGCGGGGACTGCGGCCAGCGCAAGGAGAATGAAGAGCGCACTACGCACCCGTGAAGTCGAACCAGCGAGCGAACATGCGGCTCGCCATGGGCGTCAGACGCGTACGGTTGTACTCGTTGGCCAAGCGCTTGAGAAACTCGGCGCGGGTGGGATAGCTGAAGATCGTCTTGCCCGCCGCGGAAAGGCCGAGGCCATTGCTCATCAGCAGCACCACCAGCGCGAGCTGCTCGCCCGCATCCGGGCCGACGATGCTGGCACCGAGAATCGTGTCTTTGCCTTTGCGGGTATAGACCTCGGCAAAGCCTGCCGTCCCTGGGGTGGCACGGCCACGATCGAGCTCCGCAAAGTCGACGCGATAAGCATCAAACGCCTCGCCCTTGC
>JAUILW010000659.1 GCA_030432795.1 Gammaproteobacteria bacterium | reverse complement strand
AAGCCGCCGCTGTAGCCAACCGCCGTGCTATGTACGCCCGGCACCTGCCAGAATTTGCGCTCCGCGCCCCAGAAGCAGCCCAGCCCGAACATCGCCTGCTCGAGATGCTCCGGAAACGGCGCCACCGTTCGGTTGCCATTGACCGCGTGCACACCCCGCACCGGCATCTGCATCGCCCTACCCGGCAGCGCATCCTCCGGGTTCGGCATTTCGACTTTTTTGAACAGCATATTTGCCGCTTCTCACGTGTTGGACGCCCTAGTGTACCTTCGGCGTGACGTCGGTGTTATAACACGCCGATGCGCATTCACCATTTGTTGATCGCAGCCACCCTGTCGGTGCTGGCTGCGGCCTGCCAGACACCGGCATCACCACCCCCTTCCTACGAAGTATTGTCTGAATCTATCGCCGCCGGGGACATGCCCGACGTGACGACGTTGCGCGAGGCATTCCTCAACACCGCAGACTTTCCAGAGCGCCTGAGCCGGCTCATGGAGCTGGAGGAACAGGCCCTGGCCCTACTGGACGACGAACCCCTGAAGCTGGGCGCCATGGGCTCGGCGATTCTCGATACTTTCCACGGCAGCCTCACCGGGCACTATGCGATGCTGCGCTTCTACGACCACGTATCGTCGGACGATGCAGCGGACGACCACCGCGCCTGGATGGAAGCGATACGTACCGCCATCGAGCGCGGTGACGGCAGCGTTGATGCGCCGTTTGAAGTGATGACACGCACCGAGGGCCGCACGCACGTGCTGATGGACAACCTCGAGCCTGTCGGTGGGATCTATCAGAGCACAGACACCCATCCGTTCATGCTGCTCCTCGTCACCAAGCCCCAGGATCAAGCGCTAACGCGGCGATTCTATGACGTCTCACCCATGTACCAGGCGCTGGTGAAGAACACCGCCGCTCAGGAAGCCGGGGTAGACACCACCCCCTTCACGCTCATCGGCTTGCTCGCCCGGGAGTCCGATTCCGCCGCACAAGCGGCGGTCGGGGCATTCCTGGCAAGCCGCAATCGCACCGAGGACGCCATCGGATGGCTGCGCGCCTCGTCGCGCGCGGGCAACGTACTGGCAAATACCCTGCTGGCGCGGATTTTCTTCGACGCCTCGCGCTCCGAGGAGGACGAGACCAAGCGCGAGTCGCTTCTGAGCGATGCACTGGACAACTACGTGCACGCCATCGCACTGGGTTCGAGCGATGCGATGTACGCCCTTGCGGTGCTGTACCTGGGGGGGCACTACGGTGAGGAAAACCTCGACGCAGGCATTCCTCTGCTGGAACGCGCCGCAAGACTAGACCACAGCGACGCGATCCTTTATCTCGCACACCTGTACGCGGCCGGCGAGCGCGTTGCGCAGTCCAATGAGCTGGCAGCAAAGCACTATGTCCGCGCAGCTGAGCTCGATAACCGAAGAGCGCTGGGCGCTTACGCGCGTTTTCTGGTTGCCGAGCAGTCCATCGCCGCAGACGCGCGTCTGCAGGACTGGCTGCAGCGCTACGCTGACCAGGAAGATGCGGAAGCCATGCTGCTGATTGGCAACCTGCATGCCCGCGGCATCATCGGTTCGCAGGACATCAAAGCAGCATTGAAAAGCTACCGTGCGGCGGTCAAGGCGAACCCCGGCGACGCCAATATCGTCAACGAAGTCGCCTGGACACTGGTCGTCTCGGACCTGATCGAGCTGCAGGATCCGCGTTATGCCAAACGCATCATGGACGCGGTGATGACGCAGGACACCGAAGCCAGTGGGCGGCCGGAATATCTCGACACGTGGGCTGCGATTCACGCAGCAAACGGCGATTTCGAGCGCGCCATAGCGCTTCAGGAGCAAGCCTTAGCCCGCGCACGGGAGCTCAATCGGACCGACGTGCTGGAGATTCTCGAGACACACCTCGAAAAGTTCCGCGCCGGTGAGACCATCATTGAACCTGCCCCCTGAAACCGCGCTCGCCGAAATCGTCGAGCGCAACACGGTCAGCATTGATGTCCGTGCTCCCAGCGAGTACGAACCGGGCACCGTACCGGGCGCTATCAACCTGCCCATACTGGACGATGAGGAGCGCGCCCAGGTAGGCACCGCCTACAAACACGAAGGCGCGGAAGTCGCACGCCAGCTCGGCTATTCCCTGGTGCAGGGTGAAGTGAAAACGCATCGGGTTAGCGCATGGCGGGATTGCTTCGAACA
>JAUILW010000064.1 GCA_030432795.1 Gammaproteobacteria bacterium | reverse complement strand
CGTCCAGCGACATCTTCTTGAAGCTCTTGTCGCGCAGAATGCCGGCGTTGTTGACGAGTATGTCCACGGTGCCGAACTCGGCCACCGCATCGTCGATGATGGACTTTGCACCCTCGCGGCTCGATACGGACGCCTTGTTGGCAATGGCGATGCCGCCGGCGTTTCTGATTTCCTCCACCACCGCGTCGGCCATGTCGCTGGCGCCGGTACCGTCACCGCTGCCGCCGAGGTCATTCACCACCACCTTCGCGCCGCGTGCGGCGAACTCCAGCGCATGCGCTTTGCCGAGGCCCCCGCCGGCGCCGGTGATTACCACTACCTTGTCCTGAAACTCGCTCACGGTCATCCCCTGGTATCTACCCTCGCCATCAGTGTCTGGCAAAGAGGTTATGATGGTCAACGACCCGAGGCAGGCGTATTCACAGGAGGCAGGTGTGCTGGGTGAACCGATCGTGCAGATCGCGTACTTCGTCAACAACTCGGAGCAGGCGGCGGCGTGGGCGTGCAAGGCGTACGGCGCCGGGCCTTTCTTTCTCGTGGAGCGCATCGAGCTTGCGTGGGCGGAGCATCGTGGTGAGCGCCAGGCGCAGCCGTTTCTGCACACCTCCGCCTACGGGCAGTGGGGCAACGTCATGATGGAGCTGGTGCAGCAGGACGTGGAAGGCCCGTCGCCGTTTCGCGACCTCTTCGCACCCGGCGAGCAGGGGCTGCATCACACCGCCATGATGGTCGAATCCCTCGAAGGTACCTACCAGGCGGCGGCGGAGCTTGGGCTTGAGGTGGCGGCGCGGGCGCAGACCCTGAATGGCCGCGAGTTCGCATTCATCGACACGGTGGCGCAGCAGGGCCACCTGCTGGAGGTGTACGAGCGCTCGGAGCAACTGCTCGGCTTCTATCAGTTCGTGGCGGATGCGGCCCGCGGCTGGGACGGCAAGGAGCCGGTGCGGCGTCTGGGGTGAGTTGGCCGGTTTCACCATGTCTTGGCGTGAGCGGCCACGTTAGCGCTAGCCACCTACTGTAACCTGTTGAATTCCAATGGGATATGCGATGGCATGCGCTTTGCTTATCAGGTGGATACGCAAACCATGGGGCAAACGATGAACGAGAAGCAGGCCAAGAAACGCATCAAGGAGCTGCGCGGCTACTACGGCCACCTCACCGCTTACGTATCGGTGAATGTGTTTCTGATCATTCTCAACCTGCTCACGCACCCTGGAACGCTCTGGTTCTTCTTTCCGCTGCTGGGCTGGGGCATCGGCCTCGCCATCCACACCGTGCAGGTGTTCTGGGTGGGCAACGAGTGGGAAGCGCGCAAGATGGAGCAGCTCACCGGTCTGAAGCAGACCCAGGATGAACTCTCCCGATTGTCCGAACGCACCGATGCGCTCGTCACGATCCTTGCCAGCGTCGACTGGGAGAAGATCGACCCGGAGCTGCTGCAGACAAGGGAGAACCTCGAGCAGGCGCGTGACAAGATCGTCGCGCTGCGCAGCAATCGCGATGCGCAGAGCGAGCAGGAGGTCGCCCGCGAGATTGAGAAGCTGGAGGAGTTCGTGACGAGCTCGAAGTTTGCTTACTACGATCAGGCGGCGCGGGACTGAGGTAACCGCGGTTTCACAACAACGGTGCCGCTCGGGCTGACAGGATTCTCGTGCGTGTTAACGTGGCTCTCCTCCACGCAATAGTCTCGAGATGTGACCGATCAGCACAGCCCGGTGTACGGCAGCGCCTACCAGCAGGCTCTGGTGCAGGCGACCGGCTCTCCCTTTCTGCCCCATAACGACATCGAGATCCTGCACAATGGCGTGCAGATCTTCCCTGCCATGCTCCGGGCGATCGAGCAGGCGGAGTCTCTCGTGGAGTTCGCTACCTTCGTGTACTGGACGGGGCCTATCGCGCGGGTATTTGCGGAGGCGTTGGCGAGCAAAGCGGCAAATGGCTGCGAGGTGCGCGTGCTGCTGGATGCGTTTGGTGCGAAGCGCATGCCGCGCGCGCTTCACAGGCAGATGCAGCAAAGCGGTGTGTCTCTACGCTGGTTCCGGCCGCTGAGTTCCTGGCGTGTGTGGCGCCACGACAAGCGTATGCATCGAAAATTGCTCATCTGCGACGGCGCCATCGCGTTCACCGGTGGGGTCGGTATTGCGGGGCAGTGGGAAGGTGACGCCCGCAACACAAAGGAGTGGCGCGACACGCAAGTAGAAGTGCGTGGTCCAAGCGTGCTGGCGATGCGGGCAGCATTTCTCGAGAACTGGAACGAAGCCGGCTCCTGGGCATTCGAACCGGTTCGCCCGGAGCTTCCGGAGCAGTCGGGCAGCAGTGACGTGCAGGTTGTGCGCTCCTCCAGCACCATCGGCTGGACCGATGCGAGCACCGTCACCAGGACGCTCATTGCCATTGCTCGAACGCAGATCGTCGCGGAAACCGCCTACTTCAACCCGGACGAACGCCTCGTGGAGGTTCTGCTGGAGGCGATTGAGCGAGGTGTTTGTGTGCAATTGCTGCTTCCGGGTAAGCAGTGTGATAGCAGGATGAGCCAGCTCGCCGGTGCCTGGGCCGTCGAACGCCTGGGTCGAGCGGGGGCGCGGATCAGTTTCTACAGCCGCACCATGCTGCACTGTAAATGGCTGGTCATCGATGAAGCAGTGACGTGTGTGGGGTCGGCCAACTTCAACTATCGATCGATGGGCAAGGACGAGGAGCTGAACCTCATCATCGAAGATGAGCGGGTGGCTGCGTCGCTTCTGGAGAAATTCGCGGATGATCGCGAGGATAGCGATGCATTGAACATCGAAGAGTGGCAGCGGCGATCGTTGGGTCGCAAAATCCTGGAAAAGCTTGTGCGGCTCTTCAAGGAGCAGCTTTGATGGTGGGTTGCCCCCCCCCAGGCCTCAGGGTCGTTTCAGGCGAACGCTCGCAGTCGCTCCAACCCCCCATGATCCAGCGCCGCTGCCGCGTGCCGGCTCGCCATCGTACTGATGAGATTCACGCCGCGCTCGTTGCTCAGATCCATGGCGCCGCCGGTGATCATGCTGGTGGCGAGCCCGCCCATGAGGTGGGCGTGCGCGTAGTCTTCGCTGAGCTGTTCGAGGCTGTAGCCGGTTACGCCTGCGTCCATCAGCGCGTCATGGTAGGCACCTACCAGGTGTAGCTCGTGCTGCCGACGCAGCGCCGTGTCCATTGAACCGCCGAGCAGGTAGGCGAGGTCGTAGGCGCCCGGTCCGCGGCCAATGCCCTGCCAGTCGATGACCACCACGCGGTCGGGGTCGTTTGTGTCGAACAGCATGTTTTCCACGCGAAAGTCCTGGTGTACCAGGGTCCAGGGGCTGCGACCGGCGATGACCGTGTTGATGGCCAGATAGCGCCCCGTGAACCCTTCGTAGACGTCGATACCGCCCGGTGGCAGGTAGCTTTCGAACTTTTCTGCGAAGGTGGGGAAGATCTGCGTGAATAGCTGGTCCACGTGGGCGATGCGGTCGCTGACCATGGACGGTATCCAGTCAAGCCCACCGTCCTGCACCCGGTTCCACCAGGTGGCGTGAACACCGGCGAGCACGCGCACTGCCGCTTCTGCCTGAGCCGGCTGCATGCCGGCCACCTGGTCTACCATCTCCAGGCTCGCGAGGTCCTCCATGACGATGACGAACTCGGCGGTGCCGCTGCGGATGTCGGCGTGGTAGATCTGCGGCAGGCCGCTGGTCACCTGGTCAGCGAGTTCTCTGTAGAAACGTACCTCGGCGTCGAACATGCCGAGCGCCACCCCCTGTTCGCGGTTTTCCGGATAGGCAGATGGCAGCTTCACCACCGCGCTCGCAGGGGCTGTGGCTACGTCGGCGCCGTAGTCGAGCGTGACGCGATAGATGTCGCCCATGATTCCCACGCCCTGGCCGATCTGTTCGAGTTGGAAGTGGTCGACCTTTGCGCCTAACGCTTCGCTAAGCCAGTCGGCGGTGACCTCTGAGATGCTATGGGGGATATTCATTCGGGCTTGTCTCCTGTTTCAGGGGCGTTTTCCGGCGCGCTGGCTCGCTGGTGGCCCGGCAGGCCGATTCCTTAGCGAAATCCGGTATGCTCCCTGCCTTTCTCACGGCAGTACGGAAGCAGAGCATGTTTGATTTCAAGGGTAAAGTCGTGCTGATCACCGGTGCCTCCTACGGGCTCGGAGAGCAGTTTGCCTACGCGTTCGCCGAGGCTGGTGCGGATCTGATTCTTACCGCGCGGAGCGAGGAGTTACTGGCGCAGGTGGCGCAGCGCTGCGAATCTCACGGCGGCAAAGCGCTGGTCATCGCTGGCGACGTGTCGGTGGAGAGCGATGTAGAGCGGGTCATCGGCGGAGGACTCGAGGCGTTCGGCAGAATCGATGTGCTGATCAACAACGCAGGCATCGCCGATGCGCGGGGTGTGGCCGCGGAGCAGTTCGACGCGGAGATGTTCAATCGCATTCTGGCGGTGGATCTGGTCGGGGCCTTCTACTTCGCCCGCGGTTGCGGAAAGCACATGCTGGAACGGGGCGCCGGGTCGATCGTCAACATCTGCTCCATCCTCGCCAGTGGTGGCAATGAGAACAACGTCATCGGCTACACGGCGGCCAAAGGCGGACTGTTGAACATGACCTATCAGCTTGGTGTGGAATGGGCCGACCGTGGCGTGCGCGTCAACTCGGTGTCGCCGGGCTTCATCGTCACGGAGATGACCCGCCCGATGCTCGAAGCCATGGGCATCGACCGCTGGATTGCCAGCCGCACGCCCATGCGCCGCGTCGGCGAAGCGCAGGAGGTGACCAATGCGGTGATGTTTCTGGCGTCAGATCTTGCCAGCTACATCACCGGCGTCGACCTGCTGGTGGACGGCGGCACCAACGCCAGCAACGGCACCTTCCAGATCCCGCCAATTCACCACGAATGGAACACGCAGACCCCCATGGTGCCTACCAGCTATACGCCGGTGCAGCCGCGCCCGGACTGGTATCAGGCCCTGGAGAAGGGGGTGCCCGGCGTGCACTACCCGCTGCCAGAGGCGGACGGTCCTGCGGAACAGGATTAGCTGGCGACGGGGCCGCGGTTTGGTAAATCGCATCAATCTGAATACTCTAAGGGCTGATTAACAGGGGGAACTCACGCATGGCTTCCAAGACAGCAGCAGATTACGACGTCATCGCCGTTGGCGCAGGCTTCGCCGGCCTCGGCATGATCTATAAAGCACGGGAGGCGGGCTTGAGCATTCGTGTGTTCGACAAGGCCTCCGATGTGGGTGGCACGTGGACGTGGAATCGTTATCCAGGGGCCGCCACGGACAGCGAGAGCTACTACTACTGCCTCACCTTTTCAAAGGAGCTCCTCAACGAGTGGTCCTGGACCCAGCGGTACCCAGGCTGGGAGGAAACGCATCGCTACCTGCGGTTCGTGGCCGACCGCTTCGACATGTGGCCGCACATTCAGCTCGAGACGGCGATCGTCAGCGCGGACTTTGTGGAGGAGGACAACCTCTGGTCGATCAAGACCGCGCAGGGCGACACCTTCACCTGTAAGTACTTCGTCACGGCCATGGGCATGATCTCGGAGCCGGTCATCCCGCAGTTCAAGGGGATCGATACTTTCAAAGGCCCGTGTTTCCACTCCTCCCGCTGGCCTGAAGGCCTCGACTACGCAGGCAAGCGCGTGGGCATCATCGGTTGTGGCGCCAGCACGGTGCAGATGCTGCCGGTCATGGCGGAAACCGCCGCCAGCGTCACCGTGTTTCAACGCACGCCGAATTTCGTGATGCCGGCGGTGCAGCAGCCGATGACCCCCGAGTGGGAAAAAGAAATCAAAGACAACTACGACGAAATCATCGCCAAGTGCCGCAACCACGTGTTCGGCATGGCCTTCGACAGCCCGGTGGGACGCAACCTGGCGGATACGCCGCCCGACGAGGTGCAGCGCATTTTCGAGGAGCACTGGCCGCGCGGCAGCTTCCGCTTCGTGTTCGAAACCTTCGACGACCTGCTGTCCAACGCCGACTCCAACCAGGCAGCGGCAGATTTCATCGCCGGCAAGATCAAGGAGCGGGTGAACGACCCCGAGGTGGCGGAATTGCTTACTCCGAAGGGTTACCCGCTGTTCGCCAAGCGGCCGCCCCTGGACCACGGTTTCTACGAGGCATTCAACCGCGACAACGTGCGCCTGGTGGACGTGAAGGACCGCGAGCCGATCGTCGAGGTGACGCCGTCCGGTGTGCGCACAACGCAGAACACCTATGACTTCGACATCCTCATCCTCGCCACAGGCTTCCAGGCGTACACCGGCGCGCAGGAGGCGATGACGATCCGCGGCCGCCAGGGTAAGACCCTGCGCGACAAGTGGGAGGACGTCTCGGCATCGATCATGGGCGTGTTCGCTGCAGGATTTCCAAACCTGTTCATGATCACCGGGCCGCAGGCACCGTTTGCCAACCTGCCTACGTCCATCGAGCAGAACATCGGCTACATCGTCGACTGCATCAGCAAGATGGAAAGCGAGGGCTACGATCTCTGCGAGCCGTCGCAGGAGGCGGAGGACGCTTGGGTGGCGCACACGGCGGATATCCATGGGCAAACGCTCATGGCCCAGGGCGACAAGGTGCACTCCTGGATGATGGGTGCCAACCTGGAAGACCGTAAGCCTCGGGTGCTCATCTACTTCGGCGGCGCCAACGTGTACTACGACAAGCTCCGCGAGTCAGCAGACGCGGGCTTCCCGGAAGTCCAGTTCAACAAAGTCGCCTGAGCGGCTGTCGGGGGAACGGTTATGGCAATGCTTTCGACTTCCTGCGGACGGCAGGTGTACTTCGAGGATCACGGCACAGGGCCCGCGGCGATGCTGCTCGTGCACGGCTGGGGCATGAGCGTGCGCGCATGGGATCCTGTGCTCGCCGCTCTTGTGGGCTCGGGCCTGAGGGTGGTGGCGCTGGATCATCGCGGCTGCGGCAACTCGGACAAAGACTTCGCCGACATGAGCATCGAGGCCATCGCCGGCGATGTGGTAGCGCTCGTGGCGCACCTTGGTCTTGAGCGCGTGCTGCTCAACGGCTGGTCGCTGGGTGGTGCGGTGGTGGTGCAGGCTGCAGCCGATCTCGGTGACACCTGCGCAGGTGTCGTGCTCACCGGTGGCGCTACGCCGGTGTACACGCAGAAGCCGGACTTCCCCCACGGTGGCACGGACGAAGATATGGCTGGCACGCTGGCCGCATTCGCCGGTGACAAGGTCAACTTCCTGCGCGGCCTGTCGGGCGTGGTGTGCGTGAAGCCTGTGGGTGCCGATGTGGAGCAGTGGTTCTGGCAGATCTTTCTCGAGGCCTCGCCACTGGCGGGTGCGACGCTAGGTCAGCTCGCGCAGCTGGATCAGCGGGACATGCTCCGCAGCCTGGCAGGCCCCGTGCTGTCGTTGTATGGCAGTGAAGACGGATTTGTTGCGCCGGATATCTGCGCCTGGGTGGCTGACAATCACGCCAACGCGCGAGCGGTGGTCTTCGATGGGGTCGGCCACGCGCCCTTCATCGAGGCGCGGGAGGAATACCTGGCTGAACTCCTGACCTTTGCAGGAGAAGTGCTGTGAACTTCGGGCTCTGGTACGACTTCCGCAACCCCGCCCCCTGGCAGCAGCCGTATGAAGCCTTCTATGCCGGCGTGCTGCAACAGATTGCAGATGCCGAGCAGCTCGGGTTCGATTCCGTATGGCTAACCGAACATCACTTCTGTGAGGACGGTTACACGCCTTCGCCGCTCGTGCTCGCAGGCGCTATCGGCGCGCGCACGCGGAAGATGCGCATCGGCACCAACCTCATGCTGCTGCCCCTGCACGACCCGGTGCGCCTGGCGGAGGACAGCGCCACCGTGTCGCTGGCCACGGGCGGCCGCTTCGACCTGGGCGTCGGGATCGGCTACCGGCAGCTCGAGTTCGACCAGTTCGGCCGAAAGCTTTCGCAGCGCCCTTCCATGATGGAGGAGGGCGTGGAGATCATCCGTCGGGCCTGGCGCGGTGATGCGGTGAATTTCCAGGGCAAGCGCTACCAGGTGGGCGATCTGCGCATCACGCCTGCGCCGGTGCATGCTCCGGCGCTGCTGCTCGGCGGTATGGCGGAGCCGGCCATTGATCGGGCGGCGCGTATCGCCGACGGTTTTCTGTGCACCGGCGGTATCGGTCTCGATCTCTATGCCGAGGCGCTCGCCCGGCACGGTAAGTCGGATGGTGCAGCGGTGCTTGGCTGCTGGGCGATCATCGCGGAGGACCCGGAGGCGGAAGCCGCCCGGCTGGGCGAGCACATCCTGTACCAGACCAACGAGTACATCCGTTGGGGCGCGTTCGGGCCGCCGGAGTCGACGCCGCTGTTTGAAGATGCTGCTTCCGCCGTGGAAAACGGCCTGTACGAGCTGTGGGACGCAGAGGCTGCCGTGAGCAACCTCAGCAAACTGATCAGCGATTTCCCCATGCTGCGCGACATCCACTTCTGGGCGCAGTTTCCCGGTGAGTCGCTGGAATCCGGCAGCGCCCGCATGCGCTACATTGCCCAGAAGGTGTTGCCGCGCTTGCGCTGAGCGACGCCTGAGGCTGCGGCTCAAAGTGTTGGGTTGCAGCCGCCGGAACTTGCGCTATCCGTCAGCTACAAGCCAACAGCTCTATCCGCTGTGAGGGCTGTGGACGCCGCAGAACGCGGCCTGTAGCCGCGCGGCCGCGCTGGCATGTTTCCTGCTCCGTTTGCCAACAGGACAGTTGGGCGGAGCGAGGCGATGTTGGAAGCACTGAGATTATCGAAGGCCATTGCTGTAGGCGCAGGGAATATCTGTGGAGGTGGGGTGTGAATTCCAGCAACACAATCCTTGCGCTTCTGGTTGTGCTGATTGCGGGGGCGACGGCTTACCTTTTGAAGCAGGAAAGCACCGAGGGCGTGGTGACGGATCCGTCTTTCAATGCCGCTGCGACCAATGCCGCTGCGACCAATGCTGCTGCGACGCGAAGCGCGCCTGTTGCGCAGCCGTACTCCTTCGGCGGCGGGCCGCTGCCCGGAGTGGTCGAACCGGTAGACGAGCCCGCAACTGTCGAGGTTTCGGCGCCTGTGTCTGAGCCCGTGGTTCACGCGTCCCCCGAGCGTAAGCCGCCGCGGGCTTCTGGTGCCGCGGTGCGCACGATCAAGGCCAGCGTGCACGACCGGCAGAGAACCGGGCGATTCGCGAGGAACGCGGGCTACAACGGTGCGTTTGAACTAACGGGCGTCAGCCGCGCCGTGCGCGTCGAAGAAGTCGCCGACATTCTCCTGGATGGACGTGTGGTGCGCAGTCAGACCGTAGCCGTAGCCATGCGGCAACCCGGCCGCTTCCAGTCAAAGCAGCGCATATCCGAGCTGAAGACTTTGGATGTAGGAAGCTACGAGGTACGGCTCAGATTCGTGGCCGATGGCCGCACCATAGGCTCGCACAAGTGGGCGCTGAGCGTGCGTTAGCGCGGGTGTTGAGTCTTGCTCAATCCAGGCCGCACATGCGCCGCATGGAACGCTTGAACAGGCGGTGGGCATCCTCCAGGTCCACGCTGTCGTCGAAGTACACCGCGGACCTGAGGCCGATCATCATGGCGTAGGCGAGCTCTGCGGAGTCGCGGCTGTCGTCCACCAGGCGCCGCTCGGCGCGATCGAAGATCTCTGTCAGATGCGCCTTGCAGTGCCCGTCGAACTCCGCCTTGGTGTGTTTGAGCACGTCGTCGTGTACGGCGGCGCCGAAACACTCGAGCATGAAGCCGATCTCCTGGCGGGTGCTGGTCTCACCGCGAAACCAGAAGTCTGCCAGCTGGTCGATCTGCTCACTGAGCTCGGCACGGCGAAAGCTGTCCAGGCGCGAACAGAATCGCTCGGATACGAGCTGGAAGTACTGCTCCAGGATGTCTTCCTTGCCGCGGAAGTAGTACAGCAGGTGGCTTGGCGACATACCGGCGGAAGCCGCGACTTCTGCGAGCGTCGTTCGTACATAGCCCTGTGCCAGGATGCAGTCGTGCAGCGCGCGGAAGATGCGGCGTCGGCGCTGGTCTGCTTTTGTGGGCTTGCCAGCTGTAGGCTTGCCAGCTCGAACGCTGGGTGCGTCGTTCATTGGCGTACGTTACCACCGGGCTGCACGCCGCTGAACGTCTAGTTATTGAATATTATTCAAAAAATGATTAGGGTGGTCGTGCTTTGCTGTTACTCATGGGGGAGAGCACGATGAGCGTTTCTGTCGAGGACCGGCTTGCCATTGGCGAGCTGCTGAGCCGAGCGGCTTACGGATACGATGAGCGGGATGCGCAGACGCTTGCCGCGTGTTTCGCCGAAGACGCCAGCATGACCATTCGCATCGCTGGCGGTGATCCCGTCGGCCCGTTCAACGGCCGCGAAGAGATCATGGGGCTGATGACTTCCTCAATGGCATCGCAGAGTGACGTGCGCAGACATGTCATCTCGAATCTGTTCTTCCAGGAAGAGGGGGACGCGCCACTGGTGGTGAGCAACCTCACCCTGCTCGCCACGGAAAACGGTGCCATTGATGTGATCTCCGCCGGCATCTATCGCGACCGGGTCGTACGTGTGGATGGCGGCTGGAAGATCAGCGATCGGCAGTTGGACCTCGACAAGGGATACTGATGAACATCGGTTTCATCCCGGCCAAGACCGCCCGGCTCAACCCGGAGCGCGCAGCACTCATCGACGTGACCTGCGATCGGCGGATTACCTATGCAGCACTTGACGAGCGTGTGCGCCGGCTTGCCAACGGGCTTCTGAATGAACTCGGTCTCGTTAAGGGTGACCGGGTCGCCATCCTGTCGAAAAACTGCATCGAATACTTGGAGATCTATTACGCCTGCGCGCGGATCGGGCTCATCGCTCAGCCGCTCAACTGGCGTTTGGGTGCGGCGGAGCTTACGCGCATCGTAGCCGACGGTGAGCCGGCGGTGATTGCGGCATCCACTGAATACCAGTCTGCTGCCGAGGCGTTGTCGGCGCCGCACCACCTGTGTTTCGGTGCGGGCGGCTCCTACGAATCCCTGCTTGCGGGCGCGCCTGCGACGGAGCCGGAAGTGTCGGCCAGCATCGGCGACGACGACCCTGTGCTCATTCTCTACACGGGCGGTACCACCGGCGAATCCAAGGGCGCGCTGCACACCCATCACTCGCTGTTCATGGGCATGCTCAACCAGACGGTGGCGGAGCGCGTGGTGCCCACGGATGTCTACATGCTCACGGGGCAGATGTTCCATATCCCGGTGGCGTTGGCCATGAACTACATGGCACACGGGTGCCCGGTAGTGCTCATCAACTTCGAGGCGCGGCTGGCGCTGGAGGTGATCGAGCGCGAGCGGGTGTCCGCCTTTCTCGGCATCACCACCATGCTCAACTGGATGATGGCGGATAAGGACTTCGAGCGGTTCGATCTGTCGAGCCTGCGCAACATCCAGTACGGCGGCGGCCCCATGCCGAAATCGGTCGTGGCCGCAGCGCTCGACAAGTTTCCGTGCACGCTCATTCAGGGCTACGGGCAGACGGAGGGCATGACCATGAGCTTTCTGTCTCAGGAAGATCATGCGGCGGCCATCGCCGGCACGCATCCGGAACGGCTCAGCTCCTGCGGGCGTGAAGGGTTCGTCACCACCATCTCGGTGGTGGATGCGCAGGGCGTCGCGGTGCCGAAAGATGGCCGTACAGCAGGCGAGATCGTCGTGCGCTCGGAAGCCAACATGGTCGGGTACTGGCGCCGCGACGACCTCACCGCGCAGACCATTCGCGACGGCTGGATGTGGACGGGCGATGTCGCCACGTGGGACGAAGACGGCTATGT
>JAUILW010000658.1 GCA_030432795.1 Gammaproteobacteria bacterium | reverse complement strand
ATCGGCCTTGCCGCCGCACTGGTGCGCGCGAACCGGTGAAAGTGCACGTTCTTGAGGTAGCCTGGTCTGAATTCGCCGAACGTCTACGCGCCATCCGTGGCGCGGTGTTCATCGACGAGCAGCGGGTGCCTCAGGACATCGAGTGGGACGGCCTGGACGACGATGCCACCCACTTTCTGGCGATCGACGAAGCGGGCCGGGATCTCGGCTGCGCACGCCTGCTACCCACAGGGCAGATCGGCCGCATGGCGGTGCAACGAGCGCATCGCGGAGCCGGTATCGGCGCTGCCCTGCTCCAGGAAGCGGTGCGCAGCGCAGAGGCGCAGGGACACACTGAGGTGTTTCTGCACGCGCAGACTCACGCCGAGAGCTTCTACGCCGCACACGGCTTCCTGGCCGAGGGAGACGAGTTCTTCGAAGCGGATATCCCGCACCGCAACATGCGCCGCAAGCTCGCTATCGCCTACCCCGGCGAGGCAACGCCGGTGGATGTGCCCGATGATCTGCAGCCGGAGCAGCAGCGCACCATGGGCACCTTTTTCGACAACGAGCCACAGGCGCTGGCAGCATTGTGTGCCGGCCTGGACGGTGCGCTGCGCAATCTGGCGATCTACAGCCACTTCCTGGACCCCGCCTACTTCGATCAGGCCGACAGCATCGAGCGGCTCTCATCCCTGGCGCGGCGGGCGCGCAACAGCGAAGTGCGCATACTCATCCACTCGACATCCATCATCATCAGCCGCGGCCATGGTCTGATCGAGCTGGCGCGGCGTCTTCCCAGCAGCTTTCAGGTACGCATCGTCGATGCCGACTACAACCCGCCAGATTCCTGCTTCGCGGTATGGGACGGGCGTGGTTTCTGGCGCCTTGCCGACTATCGCGAGCCCCACGGCGTGATGCGCACAGACGACCCGGTGCGCGCACGGCAGCTCACCGACACGTTCGATCAACTATGGAGCCGGTCGAAGACCGACCCCAATCTCAGGTTGCTGCGGTTGTAACCATGCACAAATCACTGTTTGCCCTTCTCGCCCTGCTGGGCATGAGCAGCCACGCCGCAACGCCGGATCTCGAGGCCGCGCGCCTGCCCGTGGCACCGGTCATCGACGGGCGCGTGGCGGACGACGCTGCCTGGACCACCGTGGCACCAGCCAGCGGCTTCCAGCAGGTTCGGCCGTACGAAGGACAGCCCGCCAGCCAACGCACCGATGTCTATGTGGGCTTTGACGACACCACGCTCTACATCGGCGTCATGCTCTTCGATGATGCGCCGCAAACCCTCGTCGTCGGCGACAGCCGCAGGGATACCAACCTCGACGACATCGACAGCTTTCGCGTGCTCATCGACGGCTTCCTGGATCGCCAGAACGGTTTCGTGTTCGGCACCGCTCCGTCCGGCGTCGAGTACGACGGCCAGGTCATACGCGAAGGCGAAGGCGGCTTCGGCTCCAGCGGTGGCGGATTCAACCTGAACTGGGACACCAGCTGGGAGGTAGCAACCCAGGTGCACGATCGCGGCTGGAGTGCTGAGATGGCCATTCCATTCCGCTCTCTGCGCTACGGTGCCGGCCAAACGCAGACCTGGGGCATCAACTTTCAGCGCAACATTGCCCGCAACAACGAGGTGGTGTATTGGGCACCGCTGCCACGCCAGTACAACCTGCAGCGCGTGTCGCTGGCCGGCACGCTGCGCGGTGTGGAGGTGCCGGTTGCCAGAAGCCTGAAGATCACGCCGTACGTACTCGGTCAGGCGCGACGCGGCGGCAACCTCGCCAGCGGCACGCACTTTGATGAGGAGGTGGGCTTCGACGCCAAGTTCAGCATCACCCCCAGCCTCACCCTGGACGCGACCTACAACACCGACTTCGCGCAGGTGGAAGTGGACGAGCAGCAGGTGGACCTGAACCGTTTCAGTCTGTTCTTCCCGGAAAAGCGCCCGTTCTTTCTGGAAAACGCCGGTCAGTTCAGCGTCGGCTCACCCCGGGAAGTGGAACTATTTTTCAGTCGTCGCATCGGCATTGACAGCGATGGCGTGCAGCAACCCATCGATGCGGGCGTGCGGCTGTCCGGCAAGGTCGGCGCGCGGACCAACATCGGATTGCTGCACATGCTCACGCGCAGCGATGAAGGCACCGCTCCCGCCAACGATTTCTCCGTGCTGCGCATCAATCAGGAGTTGGGCAACCGCTCCAGCATCGG
>JAUILW010000657.1 GCA_030432795.1 Gammaproteobacteria bacterium | reverse complement strand
TGGCGCCGCCGGCGGGGTTCGATGGGGCAGTGGTGCTCATACCGGATCCACAAGTCGATCGGGCGACGTTCGAGAATGCCTATCAGACGAGCATCAGAGACACCTGGCTGTCCAAGCGTTGGCCAGCCTGGGTCTCCCTTGCACTGGTGCTGGTGTTCGCCCTTGCCGTGCCGCTGTACCTGGTCATGGATGGTGATGATTCCACGCCGGCCGCCGGCGCGAGCCTGCTGACCGATGCCATTTGGACCAGCGGTCCCCTGCATGCGGTGCACAACCAGAGCATCGGTGACGACTGTGGCGCCTGCCACTCGGAGCTGTTCGAACGGGTGCAGGACGATGCGTGTACCGCCTGCCACAAAGACATTGAAGACCATATCGTTCCGGGTCACGCGGCACTGGAGGCGATGCCCACGGAGCGCTGCGCCGTGTGCCATAAGGAGCACAACGAGCCGACGCTGCTGGTGATTGAGGCGGACAGCCTCTGTACCGACTGCCATGACGATGGCGGTACGCTGAGCCGCGTATCGCCGCATGTGGAGGTTGCCGCGGGTTTCTCTGAGGCCAGCCATCCGCTGTTTGAAGTCGCCTTGCCGATCGCTCAGGCAACGCCGAAGGCGACTGGTCTCGTGTTCGACTGGAGATTGCACGAGGTGCCGCTGCAGGGCGCGCAGGAGCAATCCAACCTGAAGTTTCCCCACGACCTGCACCTGGATGTGGATAGCGTGCGCACGCAGGGTGGTGAGGCATTGGGTTGCGGTGATTGCCATACGCTTTCACCGGACCGGGAGCATTTCGTGCCGGTATCCATGGCCGCGCATTGTCGTGATTGTCATGAGCTGACGTTTGATGCAGGAGCGCCGCAGCGTCAACTGCCGCACGGCCAGCCAAGCGAGGCGGTGGCGACTATGGAAGGCCATTTCATCCGGGTATACGCGGATCCAACCAGGGCTGCCGAGCCGCAGCGCGAGCGTCGCAGACGACCGGGACGCAGCACCGAGAACACCAACACGTGCACCGGGTCGGCGCTGCAGTGCGCGCTTGCCCGCACCGAAGCGGAGGTGATCAATCAGTTCACCCGCAGCGGCTGTGTGACGTGCCACCGCGTGGACGACACGCAGACATCAGATCTGTTTACGCGCTTTCAGGTGTACCCGGTGCGTCTGCCAGGCGACTTCATGCCGACGGCGCGTTTTGATCACCACTCGCATCTCACCCAGAAGGACAAAGCCGGCGACGCTGCGTGCCTGACCTGCCACGAAGCTACGGCGTCCAGCGCCAGCACGGACCTCATGATTCCCGACATCGACAACTGCACCTCCTGCCATACGGATCACACCGTGGCGGACAGCGTGCCGCTGAACTGTGTGGACTGCCACGCATACCACCCCGACGCGCCGATGTCCCAACTATTCACGGAGCGAACGCCATGAAGACGCCTGTACGTCCCAGGGATCTCTATCGAGCCTCTCTGCTATCCGCGATTCTGGTGCTCGGATCGTGTGGTGGTGGGGGCGGTGGCAGTGGTGCCGCGGGCGCGGATCCAACACCCACGGCTTGTTCCGGTAACTGCGCCGATACGTCGACACTACTCACCGTGGCGGATGTGCAGACGGTCATCGCACAAGCGGTTGCTGAAGCCAGGGCGCAGAACGTCGACGCGACGATCGCTGTGGTGGATCGCGTGGGTAACGTGCTCGGCATCTACCAGATGGCCCGCCAGAACGTGCTCGTCGCCACGCGCCTGGACGCCAATGGCAATGCATTGATCGATGGCGGTCTGGAAGGGATTGAACTGAACGTGGACGGCGTCGATGCGGCGGCGGCTGTCGCCAAGGCGGTGACCGGCGCATTCCTCTCCTCCGAGGGCAATGCCTTCACCACGCGCACGGCCAACCAGATCGTGCAGGAAAATTTCAATCCGGGCGAGCGGGACCAGCCGTCAGGTCCGCTTTTTGGCGTGCAGTTCAGTCAGCTGCCATGCTCCGACTTCTCCCGCCGTTACAACGGCACGGGCGTGGACGCGGGGCCGAAGCGCTCGCCCTTGGGGCTGTCTGCAGATCCCGGTGGTGTGCCTCTGTACAAAGGCGGCACGCCAGTGGGTGGCGTCGGCATCATCGCTGATGGCCGTTATGGCATCGATACGGTGATCAGCGATATTGACGCTGACATCGACGAGATCATCAGCGTTGCTGCATCGTTCG
>JAUILW010000656.1 GCA_030432795.1 Gammaproteobacteria bacterium | reverse complement strand
CGCACGCCGGGCTGGATCGCGCAGTGGAACGAGATGATCAGCGGCCCCTACAAGATCGGCCGGCCGCGTCAGCTGTATGGCGGCGAGTCACAACGCGACTACTTGCCGATCACCAAGCGGTAGGCGCGTTAGCGCACATCCCGTTGCCCGCGTTGTGCAGGGCAACGGGGTTCCCCCCCTTGATTCCCCTGCCCGGCCCGCGGGTAGAAAATTAGTTTCCCCCACCTCTTGAAACTGCCCCTCGGCACCCCGACATCGCGGCGCAGGGGCGTGTCTGTGCGCGCCTGAAAGAACGACACAACATCCGTTAGAAGGAGTTTTCAAGCATGGCGATTCGACTTTCCCGCCAACGAGTCGTGTTAGCCCGCTCAACTGCCAGTCAACCACACCGGAGACAACTTCATGAGCGCTAAGACGCTTAAGTATTCCGACGATGCGCGGGAGCGCATGCTGCATGGCGTGGATATCCTCGCCCGCACAGTGAAAGCCACCCTAGGCCCGAAGGGACGCAACGTCGTGCTCGACAAGCGCTTCGGCGCACCGAAGGTGACCAAAGACGGCGTCACGGTCGCCAAAGAGATCGAACTCAAGGATAAGTTCGCCAACATGGGCGCGCAGATGGTGCGCCAGGTGGCATCGACGACCGCCGACGAAGCCGGCGACGGCACCACCACGGCCACGGTGCTCGCCCACGCGCTGATCCGCGAAGGCCACAAGGCCATCGCCGCGGGCTTCAACCCCATGGACCTCAAGCGCGGTATCGACGCCGCCGTGAGCGCTGCCTGCAAGGCGCTGGTAGAAACCGCCCAACCCTGTGAGGACAGCCGCGCCATAGGCCAGGTGGCCACGGTCTCCGCCAACTGGAACACGGACATCGGCGACATGCTTGCGCGTGCCATGGATCAGGTGGGACGCGACGGCGTCATCACCGTGGAGGAAGGCAAGTCGCTGGAGAGCGAGTTGGACGTGGTGGAAGGCATGCGCTTCGATCGCGGCTACCTGTCGCCCTACTTCATCAATCAGCGGGAGAAGCTGAGTTGTGAGGTGGAACGCCCTCTGGTGCTTCTGCACGACAAGAAGATCAGCCGGCTTCGCGATCTGCTGCCGCTGCTCGAGGCCGTCGCGAGAGCCGGCCGCAGCCTGCTCATCATCGCCGAGGACATCGAGGGTGAAGCCCTGGCCACACTCGTGGTCAACCACCTGCGCGGCACCGTGAAGGTGGTCGCCGTCAAGGCGCCCGGCTTCGGCGATCGGCGCAAGGCCATGCTGCAGGACATCGCCGTGCTCACCGGCGGCAAGGTCATCTCCGAAGAGGTCGGTCTGTCGCTCGAAAAAGCATCCCTGGATGACCTCGGCTCAGCGCAGCGGATCGTCGTCACCAAGGAGCACACCACCATCGTCGGCGGCACCGGCAGCCGAGAGGCCATCGAAGGCCGCACCAACCAGATCCGCAAGGAAATCGAGGACACCACCTCCGACTATGACCGGGAGAAGCTGCAGGAACGCCTGGCCAAGCTGGCCGGAGGCGTGGCGGTGATTCGCGTCGGTGCAGCCACCGAGGTGGAGATGAAGGAGCGCAAAGACCTCGTGGACGATGCGCTGCACGCCACCCGCGCCGCCGTGGAGGAAGGTATCGTCGCCGGCGGCGGCGTCAGCCTCGTACGCATCGCTGATCAGTTGCGCTCGGCGGGCGTGCCGACCGCCAACGAAGACCAGCGCATCGGCGTGCAGATCGCCCTGCGCGCCATGGACGAGCCACTGCGGCAGATCGTCGCCAATGCAGGCGTGGAACCTACCGTGGTGCTGCAGAAAGTGCGCAGCGGTACCGGCACCTGGGGCTACAACGCGCAGACCGGCGAGTATGGCGACATGCTGGAGATGGGGATTATCGATCCGGCCAAAGTGACGCGCTGCGCACTGCAGAACGCCGCTTCGGTTGCCGGAATGATGCTAACGACCGAAGTGATGATCAGCGACACCCCGGCGCGCTGACGGGAGAATCGGCGGCCCGCCTGCGGGGCCGCCTCACTCAGATATCGGTGCTGCGGGCGACGTTGATCGGATCAAGATACGTGTACGGAATGTCCAGGCTGCGGTTGCGCGCCTGGATCGATCCCGACAGGCCACGCAAGCGGGTGCGCAGCGCATCCACCGCCGCATGCGCCTCCGGGTTGAGCCACTTGTCAAACGCCGGGCACTCCC
>JAUILW010000063.1 GCA_030432795.1 Gammaproteobacteria bacterium | reverse complement strand
GTAGCGCCATCGTCGGCAAATTTGAATCACTGTCGGAGAATCTCATGCGGACGTTGGCCGTTCTGTTTGCGCTGCTTTGCATCACTCTGCCTGCGGTTGCAGCGCTCCAGGTAGAAAAGGACCTCACCTATCACGAAGCCGGTGACATCCGTCTGCAGGGTGATCTGTACAGCATGCCCGCCTCCTGCGCGCGTCCAGGTGTGGTGCTGATCCACGGAGGCGGTTGGACGAAGGGCAATCGCGGGCAGATGAAGTCCATTGCAAAGCAGCTCGCCCGGGAAGGCTTCGTGGCATTCAGCGTCGGCTATCGGCTGGCACCGGAACACCCGTTTCCTGCAGCACTTCACGATGTGAAAAACGCTGTGCGGTGGCTGCGAGCTAATGCCGATCGCTATGGCGTACGGCAAGATCAGATCGTCACGTTTGGCTATTCAGCCGGCGCGCACCTCGCGCTGCTCGCAGCGCTCACCGGGCCGGAAGATGGGCTGGAAGGCGAGGAGGGTGGCTTTCCTGAAATTTCGAGCAGCGTGCAGGCTGCTGTGGGTGGGGGCACGCCAACGGACCTCACGTTGTTCTCGGACAACCGCAGCACCAATGCGTTTCTTGGCGGACCGCAATCGGACCGCCCGCAGCTTTACCGAAGGGCGTCACCCGTGCAGTACGTGTCTCCGGACGATCCTCCGGTGTTTCTTTACCACGGCAGGTCGGATGCGGTGGTTGGGTTCGAGCATGCAAGCGTTCTAGCGGACGACCTTCGGCAGGCTGGCGTGCCGGTGGAGCTTTATCCCGGCCGGTTCGGCCATTTCTACCGATTCCTGTTCGGCGGCCGCGATGTGGCCGCCGCTGCGGCGTTCCTCAAGCAGCGGCTCGATCCCGTGTGCGAGGCGGCGCCGGGTTGAGTTCCTGAAATCCGGCTCAACCGCCACCTGGCCACCTGAATCCTGGAACGATAGTGCGCCTGAGGCCGCCGGAGCAGGCGTCGCCGGCGCCGTCGTCGTTGCCGTCGATCTGGTCGGGGTTGGCTGTGTCGGGGCAGTTGTCAACGTCGTCAGCGACACCGTCGCTGTCCCTGTCGCCGCCGTTGTTGCTGAGCTGCACGTCAGCGACGGATTCATTGTTCGCGTAGTTGTCATCCGGCAGATCCGCATCCGCCCATGCGCGGTTGGTCATGCGGCCCGACACGTCGCGGCTGGCGCGAAAGCGCACGGTTTCCGTCTCGTTGAACCCCAGGCGCCCCAGATCGCAGGTGAAACGCTGGTTGTCGTCCACCGCGGTGCACGAGGCAGGCGCCTCGGTCAGACGGCTGCCGCTGGGTAGCTGGTTGGTGAGCGTGACCTGCGGCCGTTCCGTGGTGAACTCGCTGCCGAGGTTGGTGACCGTCACTGTGAACGCAATGGGCCTGCCGGGGGACGCTGTCAGCCGATCGGCGGTCTGGCTCACCGACAGGTCCGGGCCGCCGAAGGCGTTCTTGTTGTCGGCGATGAACACCCCGGTGTTGCTCGATGTGGTGCGCGCACCAAAGCGATCTACCGCCTCCACGCGCCAGTAGTAGGTTTCTCCGTCGACGAGATTGGCGTCGTCGTCCACCGCAGCGATGGGGCCGGGGATGTCCTCCTGGCGCACCACGACGTCGGTGAAGGCCTGGTTACGGGCGATGATGAGGTTGTAGGTCACGGATGCCGGGGAATCCGGTGTCTCGGCGTCCGCGGTGGCCTGCCAGGTGAACAGTCCTGTCGTACGAAACTCCTGGCCGGGCTGTGTCGCGTCGAGGGGATCGATGAGGGCGAACGGCAGCGGTGGCTCGTTGCCGGGCCGGTTCTTGTAGATGATCGAGCGGCGCGATGCGGAGAGCGCACACGGGGGCGCGTCGCAGTTGTCGCGCACGGTGTAGTAGGCCTCATAGCGGCCGGGCGTATCGAAGATAGCGAGGGTGGTGGCGAAACGGTTGCCGCCGCTGACGTTGGGCCGCCGGCTGAGCTGGCGCAGGGCCACGGGGTTGTCGATGCTGCGCTGCTCGAGACGGTTGCGGTTGGGCTCGCTGTCCGGCAGCACAAGGTCAGGCTCGCGTACTTCGACACGAGCCACGTCGATCAGGGTGAAATCGTTGGTGTTCAGAAACAGCTCCGTCCGGCAGGCGGACGGCGTGATACGGCAGTCGTCGCCCGGCAGGTAGCGGGTAGGTGTCACGGCCGTGATGTCGCCGGGCACGCTGTTGGTGAGTTGTGCCGAGACGCCGAGGTAGAGGTCTCTGGCTCGCTCACCGTCGCCGATGCCTTCTACGAGCACGTTGGAGCCGAACCGGCCGGCGCTGGCGCGTCCGTCGTCTTCCAGCAGCGGATGCTGCACAGCGCCATCGAAAAACGGCGGCACAGCGTCCGCGTCGCCACCTTTGCGGGTGAAACGTTCGGTTTTGTCGCGGGCGAGCGCGAAGGCGCTGCGTAGATCCTGCTCCTTGCCCCATGCGGTGAACAGCTCCTCCAGGAAGTACTCACCTACGCGGATGTCGTCCGCTTCACGCAGTCCCTTGTAGGATTCCTCTTCGGCGGCGGCGCTGCTGATCACCACGCGGCCGGGCGCTGCAAGTGCCGGCAGAAAGCTGCCGGAATAGCAGTAACCCAGAATGACCACGCGCGGCTTCTCCTCCGCGGCGGTTGGAAGGTTGGCGTTGCCTTCGAGGCCGTCGAGCCAGGTGTCGAGATCCGCCGGCGTGATCTGCTCGCTGCCAAGATGGAAGACCTCATTGGTGCCATGATCCACGAACACGATGTAGGCGGGTGCCGGCGATGTCGCCATGCGCGCGCCCATCGTGGCTAGAGCTTCGCGTATCGCGGCGCGTGAGGGCGCTCCGTCCCAGCATACGGAGCCGGCGGGTCCGTCACAGGTGCCCCCACGGCGGTGGACCGGCGGGAAGGTACCGGAGTCGCGCAGTGTTGCGTAGCGGGGATCCTCGGGGAAGCCGGCGAGGAAGAAGAGGTTCTCGGGGATGATGTTGCGCTCGCCGAGTTTCTGCACCACGCGCAGTGCGGTCTTGAAGTGTGAGTCTTCGCCCTCCGCATCCGGGCTCTCGCCCTGCACCACGAGCGCATAGCCGGCGGATCGGCCTACCAGCACGGTCTGCGAGGTGGACTCGGCGACCGCGAGGAGCGCCGAGCCCTCAAAGCGCGCCTGCACGCGCCAGGCACCGGCGCTGTCCAGACAGTTGCTGCGCGGCCGGCAGGCACTGATGAGATCGAAGTTGGCAAAGAAACCGGCGGCGTCGGCGATGCTGATGGCGAAGGTATGCGCGAGGCTGCCATCCGGGGCGTACAGGTCGATGCTGATGCTGGCACCGGTAAGCACAGCACCTTCGTCGCCGGGCACGCTCAGTCGGCCGCCGACATTGAGCTGCAGATCACCAGACTCGCTGATGAGCAGGATGGAGCGAGGCTGTAGATCGTCCAGGGTCAGTCGGGTGAAGTTGCCGGCCTCGAGGGTGCGGGCGGCCTCCTGCAGGCCGGTGGCGTCTACGGAGTAGTAACGCACGCGATCGGTATCGCTGATGACGAACGGGGCGGTGTAGAGAACGTCCGGCCCGTCGTTCACCTGGTAGAACGTGCGGTCGCAGCCGGTGCCTGCCGAGCCATCCCGGCAGGTCAAGGTGATCTGTGCACCTCCTGTTGTCGGTGCTGCGACGTGAGAGGTAGTTGGCGGGTTCGTATCGAGCTGCGTGGAGCGGGCACCGAGATCGACCCACGTGGCGCCGAACCTTTGCTGTACGCATAGTGTGTGCCTGCCGTCCGCGAGTGTCGGAGCGATACGTGTGCTGCGAGTGCTCGTCCACGCGGTAGCGGTGTCGCAACTTTCGGAGAGCGCATAGCGCAGCTGCACGTCCGTGGTTGGGTAGGGTGTAACGCGCCATTGCGCCTGGCGCGTGCGTAGCGGAATGTCCACCCGCGGCAGCTGTCGACTGACCAGCTCGGAGCGTCCGTCGATGTTCACGTGCAGACCGATCAGGCGTCGCCCGTCGGTCTCTGCCACAGCCCGGTCGAAAGGCGCGCGGTAGAGGCCTTCCTGGGAGTTCTCATCTGTTGCTTCCGAAGATCGTGTGTGCGTTTGTCTAGGCGAAAAAGAGTCGGCGCCGAAGCTGTTGATGGCCGTTTTCGTGCTTGTCAGTAGACGCTCGCGCTTCAGCGAAGGGACGGCCTTGCCGTTGCTCTCGACAAGCGTCCAGCCGCGGCGATCCTCTGCCAGGCGATACGTCGAGCCGTTTCGGCTCGCGTACAAGTACAGCGTGTTCGGGTCGTTTGGATCTTCGTAGATCGCAGCATCGGTAAGATCTCCAGGCAGACCGGCGTTCAACGCGAACCAGCTTCTGCCCTGATCGATCGATGCGTGTACCGGTGCGCCGCATAGAGACGACAGGCGGCTGGCTGCGATCACGAGGCCATCGACTGCAAACCAGCCGTTGACGATGGCACAGGAAGCGCCGAAAGATGTATTGGTCCAGGTGGCCCCCTGATCTGAGGAAACGTACGCCCCGCCCTGGGTCCCGGCATAGAGCACGCCGTCGATCAGGTCGAACGCACCGGTGCCGCTGCCATCACCTCGTGGCGCACGATTCAGCACCACATCAAATGACAGCCCGCCATCCGTGGAGCGGAAAACATAGCCGTACGACTCCGCTTCTGTTCGGTTGAAGTATTCGACGCCGTAGGCGAACACGTTATCAGGACGCTGCGGGTCCAGGACCACATTGCGAATATCGGGGGTGAACGGGTTGTCGAACGGGTCGAGAAACTCGCTCGGCGTGGTGCTTGCCGGCTGCCAGGTGAGGCCCTCATCGAGGGAGCGATAGATGAATGCCCCACTGCCCGCGCCGAAGTCGCCGAACAGCGCCGGCCAGCCCGCGCGCCCGTACACCGACCCCGGGAAGCGGGCATTCCCCGGTGTTGGCCGCCAGGCAGTAAAATCGGGCGCTGCTGGACCGATGTGGAACACTTCTACCCGACCCGCGTTGAGATCCTCGGCATACAGATAGGTGGTCAGGTTGTCATGGTCAGGGGCCAGCCGAATGGCCCCCCATGCCCCGGCACCGCGTCGAAGCTGCAGGAACGCGGTGACGCCGGCCCAGGTGCCGTCGGCCTGCCGGCGGAACACCTCCACCCTGTCACCATTGCAGGTTCGCGCTGCCACGAGTTCGCCCGACAGGTGGTGCGCACAGAACTCGGCGGGGTTGAATGTCACGCCGGAAAGATCGAGATCGAAGCTGTTTTCGAAGGGTGCAGCGGGCCCCCATCCGTTGGCGGGGTCATTCTCGGCGTACACACGATTGCCGTTGCGCAGCGTCGCAACCACACGGTTGCGTGCTGGAATCTCGAAAGCAGTTACATCCGCTTCTTCCACGTAGCCGTTGCGCCACAGCGGTTGTGCACCGGTTACTCTGTCGAAGAGCCAGAGAAATGGCGGCGGAGCTTCCGAGCCGGTGGCGTTGGAATGGACGGCCAGCACATCCCCGTTGATGGCCAGCACCTCCCCGAAACGGGACCCGGCATCGTTGATGTCGTCTTCGAGCTGTTGGCGGAATACAAAGCCATCCCCGGAGCGCTCGTAAAGATCCACCAGCGCAAGACCTGGTCTCGCAAGCGCCAGGGTGTCGAGGCTCACTGCCGGGTTGCAGAAAGCCTGGTTGCTGCAGATCGATGGGGTCGCCACACGTCGCCACGCTTTGAACATGCGATGCTCTGTGTTCCACGGGCCGTTGTGCAGCTCGGTTTCGCCGCTTTGGGTAGCACGGGCCAGGAACGGCCCTGCGACATCGTTGAATGATGCCGTATCCACCTGGCCTACCCGCCGCACCTGAGGGCGATCCTCGGCGTAGAACGGCGTGTCATCCGCAGCATCAGGTTGGCCGTCATGATCGGAGTCGATACTGATCAGTTCGAACTGATCTGCATGCACGATCAGCTCCCAGGGACTGTGCACGTCGTTCGCGCGCGTGGCCAGGATCAGCTCGTAGCGGCCGTCGAGCTCGCCCTGAAGGCTCGGGTTGGTGCGTAGGCCGCTGTCCGCGTCGTCGTCGAAAAACTGAAAGTCGTCCGGATTGCGGAGTTTGAGTTCAGCATCGGTAGCAGAGATGAGGTCGATCGACACAGTGCCAGAGGCATTGAACAGGATATGTGGGTTGCCCTGCCTTTCCGTTTGCTGCCCGGCTGAGTTACGCCACAGGCCGTGCAGACGGGTAGGCGTGGGAACGTTTACCGAGTCGACGATGCGTAGCTCGGGCGTATCCGGCGCGGTGACTTCCAGCGTGAATGAAGCCTCTACTCCGCCGGTGCTTGTGCCGGCGACAATTCCGTACGTTCCGGCTTCGAGCGCCCGGACGATGCGTGCGTCAAGGTTGCCCGAACCAGGGATGTAATTGTCGTTGCTGGCGAGCACCGCTCCGGCGGCACTGGTGAGCACGACGAAGCTGTCTGCTGTCGAGGCGAGCTCGATGCGGACCTCGCCGGGTTGGTTCACCCGGAGCTCGAAAAAGCGGTTACCGCTGCCTGATGCTGTGGACTGTCCGCCTGACGAGAGCCATTTCGACACATGCAGCACACGTTCCTGTGCTTGCGTCTGGGCGACGAGCGCGAGCAGTACTACAACGATGCCGCAATAGCGCAGACGCGGGCGTGCCGCCATGATACTTCCCCGCGAATCATTATCGGCTCAGCATACCGTACGCAACTTTATTGAACACTTAAAAACGTCTGGTGTAGCTGATCGCGAAGTGCAGTCCCCGGTCCTGCAGGCCGCGCTCGCTGAAGCCGTCGCGAGGATCGTCTCGGTCGAAGTTGTCGTAAACATCCTGGGCATACTCGACAGCTATACGCCATGCAGGCGAGGGCTGCCAGGTGGCGCCCATGCCAACGGCTGCGATCGTGCGGCGATCGGAAGTATCGCGTACGAGGCTGCTGACGGCGGTGTTCTGCTCATCCCATGAACTGCCGCCGTCCAGGAAAGCGCTGAAGGTCAGCGTGCCGGGTACGCCCCGCATTTCAGGCGGTTGCCAGCGCAGTTCAACCGCACCAGCCCAGCCATTGTCCCGTACCAGAAGGTTTTCCCTATGGCCGCGCACGGTGGTCGATCCGCCTATTGCCAGCTTTTCCAGTGACAGCAGTGGATCCTTCGCGCGTTGTGCCAGCAGGCGAAGATCGAGCTGTATCTGCTCGCCAATGCGCCGGACGTAGCGCGCCTGGCCCAGCAGGCTCGTGAACTGCCCGTCGGCGTCGATCGGCGCGCCGGCAGGCCGCCGGGTTGCATCCCACACGTCCAGGCCTCGTCGTAGCGAAGTGCGCAAGGCCAGAGCCTGAGTTGCGGTGCGCAGAGCCCAGTCGAGCGTGAGATATGCGACACGGACGTCGCTTTCGCCATCCACCGAGCCGGGGGCCAGGGAAAACGGCAAGCCGAGGAGTTCAGAGCGGCTCGAGCGATACTCGAAGCCCGCGGTCAATGCAGCATCAACATCGCTTTCGCGCAGCAGTTGCCGTAGCAGGCCCAGCCCGGCAGTGTCGGTCGTGCTCTCGATGTCGAGATCGTCGAAAGGCGCCTCGATGATGTCTGCGTCGCTTCGGGATCCGTAAGCCAGAAATCGCCAGCGGCTCGACAGCGGCATCTCGTATCGGCTGGAGCCAGTGAGACTGCCGGTGCTCGCACCCACTGATAACTCCAGGCTGTCGCCGTGCCCCAGAAAGCTGTCGTTGGCGAGCGTGATTGTCAGACGCTCGGCACCGACGCTTTCAGTACGGTGGTTGTCGGCTTGCAGCACCAGCCGCCGGTGTGCTGACTCGATCACGTCCACTTCGAGCAGTGCCTCACCCTGACCGGGGGCGGGTATCAGACGAGCCGAGACGCGCTCAACCCGCGTATCGGATTGCAGCCGCGCGATGGCGCGGGTCAGGGCCTGCACGTTTACCGGCTCATCGGTAGGTGCATCGAGGCGTCCCGCAAGGTAGCGGTGGGACAGACCGTGCGAAGCGCGAATGCGCACGTCGCGCAAGCGGCCTTCGACGGCCTTGAACTTCAGATTGCCGTCGGTGAGGGCCTGATCCGGAATGATGACCCCTGAGCTGATGTATCCGGCATCGATGAACATGCTCGTCAGTTGGTGTCTGAGCGTGTCGAGGTCGTAGCTCGTCAGCACTCGATGTTCGTATGGTTCGATGATCGCACGGTAAGTCTCTTCAGGCAGGACGGTGACACCCTGCAGCGTGATGCGCTCTATCTGCACGGCCAGGGCAGAGGGCGCGCCCACCGGCAGCGTGTCCACGGTGGGCAAATGCAACACCTGTTTGCCGTCTCGCGGCGCAGTCGTGACTTCGAGCGGGGTATGTTGCACGGGACGGTCGGCCGCGATGGCCGCGGTCCCGCTCAACAGGGCAAGTGCGGTAACGCCAATGCACAGCGACTTCAATGCCAATCCCCCACCAGCAGATACGGTGCCCAGAACGCCGGGTGGGAGAAGCGGTCGTCGCCGATCAATGCCAGCTGCGCCCGACGCAGACTGTGGGCTTTGCCCAGGCCGTCCTGCAGATAGCCGGTATAGAAGCGGTCCATCAGATCGGCAGTTGCTTCATCGCTCACGGACCACAGCGACGCCAGTGCGCTTCGCGCTCCTGCCTGCACGGCTACGCCCGCGAGGCCCAGAGCCGCACGGTCGTTTCCCGCCGCAGTCTCACATGCGCTCAGTACCAGGAGGTCCAGAGGCGTACCGAGTCGTTGCTGGCGCTCCCGCAGCGCCGTCTGAATCTCGCTCAGGGACCAGCGCGCATCAAAAAGAAGAATGAAAGAGTCTTCGTGGTCCGCCTCGAACTTGCCGTGCGTAGCGAAGTGGGCGATTGCGTAGTCGTTCTGTGCAACCTCCGCTGACATGCGTGCTTTGACAAACTGATCATCCAGGAAAGGCCTGGCTCGCGTGCGTCCGGCGAGCAGGTCCATCTCGCGCTGCACGTTTGGCAGTGCGACAAACCCACTCACGGATTGTGTCAGGCCGCCTGCCAGAGTCTGCTTTTGTCCGGTGTCGTCCAGCGCTCGCTGCTCAGTGAGACTGAGGGCTGGCGTTGTGGCAATCGCGAAGTGCTCGATCAGGTAGCGCTCGCCATCGTGGAGGGCGCTGAGCGGTATGGTGCGCAAAGCGCCCTCAGGCAGGGTTGCCAGCGTATCGATGTTCCGCGCCTTCAGTGTTGTCATCACCGGCCTGATGAGCCAATCGAACAGGCGCCTCGCATCCTCCGTCAGCGCGTTGCCGGAGTGCGGCTGCTCGAGCCTGTTTCGAAGGCTGCGTATGGTACGTAGCCAGTCCCGATCCGAAACAGCCGTCACGTGGGCCTCCAACGTACCCTCTACTTCCAGAAGCACCACAAGACGGTCTGTCAGCTTCACGGGGTACAGCACCGCGGTCCGCTGTCCGGTAGCTTGTGCGGTGTCCGCACGGGGTTGTGCAACGCACTCCCGCTCCAGGTAGTTTTCCACTTCGGCCTGTTTGGCTTGCTCAAGTGTTTGGCGTGCCTGCTCCAGGAGTTGTTGGCGCGCGTCCTGAACGGTGACAGTGGTGGCAATGGCTAGCGCCAGGTCGGCAAACTCGCGGTACAGCGGTGCCGCCCATCGCTCGTAGAAGTTTCTGGTGCCCGGTGGGATCGAGCGGCGGGCAGTGTTTAGCGCTTCGATGGCGCGCGCGTACGCCAGGCGTGCGCCTTGCGCATTCCCGGCATCTCTGGCGAGGCGGGCAGACTGCCATTCCCAGCGGAATATCGCAGCCGGATCGCCTGCTTCATGCGCAAGCCTCAGCGCCTGCGTGGTGAATCTGATGGCTTGTGCAGGGTTGCGTGTCCGCTCATGGGCCGTGCCCATCAGTCCGTAGGCCCAGGAGGCGGTGGAAGGATCCGTAACCTGCCCGATCTCCGCTATCGCTGCGTTGGCTGCCATCAGCATCGCCGTGCGCACGGACTCATCTTCAAAAAACTGTGTTTCAAATTCCAACGCCAGGCTCATCGCGGCAATGAGCAGACCCTGTCGGTCATCACCCTCGAGCGCCAGTATGTTGTCTACGTGCTGACCGAATGTGCGCACGATGGGTGGAAACTCGAGATTCAGCATGTGCAGTTTGAGAACGTTGTGTTCCGCTCGAAGGGCCTGCCCATCCAGACCCTCCTGGCGCGCAATCTCAGCGGCACGTCGAAAGGCAGCGAGCGCGGCGTCATCGCGCATTGCTTCGGCTTGTGCCGCTCCCAGATCGATCAGCACTGCCACTTGCTGCGTTGCGCCCTCGGCCTCCGATACCGCGGTTTGAAATGCCAGCGCCGCTTCCTGGAAGCGGCCTTGCGCCATCAACGCAAATCCCGCATCGCGCGCGGAACCGTCGGCAAGAGCGACTGCTGAGCACAACAGGGGCACGAGCAGTGAAAGCGCACGGCAGCGCCTGCGCGTTGAGAGCTTGGTGGCGATGTTCGGTTCCTCCCTGGGCTTTTCTACCGCATGCGTTGCCGCGATGCCAGCAATGCTCCGCGGGCGGGTTGCGCCAGAACGTTTCACGCTGGATGATCCGGTAAGGGTTCGGGAAGGATATGTTCATGTGGCACGGCGGTCGGTTCAGCCTTTGCCGGTCTTTTTGGATGCTGACCGTGATGTTGGGCGCGTCGGCCGCCACCACCGCAGAAGTATTGTTCGATGGCACGGTCGGTCCGACGGGGCAGATGTCGGGCGACATGGAAATCGGGGCGCCATGGGGTACACAGGTTGGGCAGAACCTGTTTCATAGCTTCGAAGTTTTCAACGTGGCTCAGGATGAGTCCCTGACGTTTAGCGGGCCCGACGATGTTGCGCGTGTGGTAGGCCGCGTGACGGGTGGGCTGATGTCGACCATCGAGGGCGCGCTCGGCAGCACCATTCCCAACGTTTCGATCTATCTGTTCAATCCGTCCGGTTTCGCGGTTGGACCGAACGCGCAGATTGACGTGCCCAACGGGTTCTATCTGTCGTCTGCCGGGGTCCTGCAGTTCTCGGATGGGATTGACTATGAAGCTGTGCCGAGCGCACCCGCCCAGTTGTCGATTGCCGAACCCACGGCTTTCGGGTTCCTGGACGAGCCCGGCGCTCTCACTGTGCACGGCCAGATTCAGGCGCAGCGCATATCACTGGTTGGTGGCGCCATTGACCTGCGCTCGCCGACGCTCTACGCGCCCGGAGGGCGTGTGGATCTTGTGGCGGCGTCGGACGGACTGGTTGTGCTTGGTGATGGTCCGCCCCTCCTGCAGCAGTCGGGTCCAGGTGCGGCGATCAGCCTGTCGCTCGAATCCCTGGCGGACCTGCGTGTGGTGGATGGGCGCTTGCGAGCGAATGTCGATACGTCCAATCCGCCCGATGGCCCTAACGGCCCCGTCTATATCCGTGGCCAGCAGTTTACGATGGATGGCGGCTTCATATTTGCAGACGCGTACGGAGACGGAGCCGATGTTGGCGTGGATCTGGCGGTGAGCGGTGATGCGTTGTTGATGGAAGGCGCACGCCTGACGAGCGACCGGTTGGGTGGTGGCGATACGGTCGGCAGCGATCTTCGTTTGCAGGTCGGTGGCGAGCTGCGGTTGGAGGGCGCGGGTACCGGTATTTCCAGCCGGGCACTTGGCGGTGCGCCGGCCGGGTCGCTGCAGATCGAGGCGGGCGCTGTGATGCTCGCCGACAACGCGACACTCTCAACCAGTTCGTCGGGGAGTGGCAGGGCAGGCGATGTGGCGTTGCGCGCAGCAAACGTGACCATCACACAAGGTGGCAGAGTCAGCGCCGCGACATCCGGCAGCGGTGTGGGTGGGTCTGT
>JAUILW010000655.1 GCA_030432795.1 Gammaproteobacteria bacterium | reverse complement strand
CTGCCTCTGTCAGACGCTGCGTAATTGCGATTGAATGCGCCTTTAGCACGTACAGGGATCTCTCAACATGGCTGACCCGCTGCACAACGAGTTTCCACCGGATTCGGTGGAAGCAAAAGACCTTGCGCATGTCTTCCACCCCACCACCAACCTGAAGCTGCACGCGCAAACCGGCCCAGTCGTGCACGACCGGGCAGCGGGTGTGTATCTGTGGGACAACCAGGGCAAACAGTACCTGGAGGGTATGGCGGGATTGTGGTGCACCGCGCTCGGTTATGGCGAGGAGGAACTGGTTCGGGTAGCGCAAGAGCAGCTCAGAAAGCTCTCGTACTCGCAACTCTTCGGCGGCAAGACGAACGAGCCGAGTGTGCTGCTGGCTGAAAAGCTCAAGGCCATGGCGCCTTTCGATGCCGATCGGGTGTTCTTTGGGTTGTCAGGCAGTGACGCCAACGACACGCAGATGAAACTCATGTGGTACTACAACAACGCGGTAGGTCGGCCCGAAAAGAAGAAAATCATCTCGCGCCTCCGCGGCTACCACGGCGTCACCGTGGCCGCTGGATCGCTTACGGGTTTACCGCATTTTCATGGGCACTTCGACCTGCCGATCACGGGCGTCCTGCACACGGATGCGCCGCATTACTATCGCGGCGCGGAAGAGGGAGAGTCGGAAACGGCCTTCGTGACGCGTGTGGTGGGCAACCTGGAAGCGCTGATCGAACGGGAAGGGGCGGAGACGATCGCGGCATTCATTGCCGAGCCGGTACTGGGCGCTGGCGGCGTCATTGTTCCGCCGGCAGGGTACTACGAGGCCGTTCAGGCGGTTCTACGCAAGCACGACATCTTCTTTATCGACGATGAGGTCATCTGCGGCTTCGGACGTACCGGCCAGCCGTTTGGCGCCCAGGCCATGAACATAGAGCCAACCACCATGTCAGTGGCGAAAGCGCTGTCGTCCGCCTATCTGCCCATCAGTGCCGTGCTGGTGCCTGAATTCATGTACGAACCGATGGCGGAGCTTTCCGGCGAGGTAGGCACCTTCGGGCACGGCTTTACCTACTCAGGGCACCCGGTGTGTGCCGCGGTGGCGTTACGCACGCTGGAAATCATGGAAGAGCGGGCGATCTTCGAGCACGCGGCGCGTATGGGCGTCGCGATGCAGGGGGGATTGCGTGCTTTCGCGGAGCATCCGCTGGTGGGCGAAGTGCGTGGCGTGGGCCTGATCGGCGCGATTGAGCTGGTAGAGGAGAAGGCTTCGAGAAAGCCGTTTTCAGCCAAACGCGGGGTTGGTGCTTATTGCGCCCAGCGCTGCCTTGAGCATGGGCTCATCGTGCGAAACCTGGGAGACAGTATTGCCTTCTGCCCGCCGTTGATCATTACCGACACGCAGGTAGACGAGATGCTCGGTAAGTTCGGGCGAGCCCTGGACGACACCGCTGCGTGGATATCTGCAAGTTAAAGCAGACTTCTCGCTGACACTTGCTAGACTGCGGGCAATACCACGGAAAGCGGAGGCTTTCAGATGCCCGAGTCTAACGACAGCGCGAGGAAAGCATCGGATCTTTTTGTCGAGTGCTTGGAGTCGGAGGGCATCGAGTACATCTTCGGTGTGCCCGGTGAGGAAAACGCCGACTTCATGATGTCGCTGGAGAAGTCCGACTCCGTACGCTTCGTGCTCACCAGGCACGAGCAGGGCGCAGCCTTCATGGCGGAGATCTACGGCCGGCTTACGGGCAATCCAGCAGGTTGTCTGGGCACGCTGGGGCCAGGGGCTACCAACCTGATTACCGGGGTTGCCGATGCGAACATGGACCGCGCACCCATGCTCGTGCTCACGGGCCAGGGAGCTACCAGCCGACTGCACAAAGAGTCGCACCAGGTCATGGACGTGGTGGGTATGTTCGAACCGGTGACCAAGTGGGCGGAAACGGTCCGCCATGCGGATACGATCCCGGAGATCATCCGCAAATCGGTCCGGCTCGCGAGAACGGAAAAGCCAGGTGCCGTGCATATCGAGCTGCCTGAAGACGTGGCTAAGCATCCCACCGATGCTAAGCCCCTGAAGCCGGTGCGCTTCCGCCGCGCCGTGCCGGACGACAAAATTGTCAACGCGGCCTTCGATCTGCTCAAGTCAGCAAAGAACCCGGTGATCATCGCGGGTAACGGCTGCATTCGCCGGCGGGCCAGCAAGCAGCTGCGGGATTTCTGCGC
>JAUILW010000654.1 GCA_030432795.1 Gammaproteobacteria bacterium | reverse complement strand
GTGAGCGAGTTTCAGGAGGAAATTCGCCGCCTGAATACGGAAAGCTCCGGCGCATGACGCCGTCTTCGAGCGAGGTGGACCTGATGTTCATGTTCACCGCCATCGATCTCGCGGAGAACGGCCGCAACACTGCCTCCCCCAATCCCTGCGTTGGTTGCCTGTATGTGCGCGACGGCGAGGTCATCGGGCAGGGATGGCATCAGTGGACCGGGCAGGGTCATGCCGAGGTGTGCGCCCTAGAGGATGCAGATCGGGACGTGCGCGGCGCCACGGCCTACGTCAGCCTCGAACCTTGCGCGTTCGAAGGCCGCACGCCAGCGTGTGCGCAGTTGCTGATCGATCACGGCGTGGCGCGGGTGGTGATCGGCGCCATCGATCCGCACCCGAGGGTGTCCGGTCAGGGAGTTGCCATGCTGCGCTCGGCCGGCATCGACGTTACCGTGCTCGATCTCGAAGCCGCGGCGGCGCTCAACCCTGGCTATAACGCTCGCGTGCGTCGCGGTACGCCCTGGGTGCGTCTCAAGGTGGCGGCCTCTCTGGATGGCCGCACCGCCATGGCGTCGGGGGAGAGCCAGTGGATTACCGGCGAGGCGGCGCGTGCGGACGTGCAGGCGCTGCGTGCGCGAAGTTGCGCCATTCTTACGGGGGTCGGCACGGTGCTGGCGGATGATCCGTCGCTCACGGTGCGTGATACCCGGTTTGCGGTGGACGGGCGTTTGCGCCAGCCACGCATCGTGGTGGCCGACAGCCATGGCCGCACCCCGGCGACGGCAAAGATCTATCGCTCCGAGGGTGGTGTGCAGATCGAGCGTGCGGAAGGCGGCAAGGTGGATCTCAATGCCCTGCTGGCGCGCCTGGCGGCGGACGGAGTCAATGAGCTGCTGGTGGAGGCAGGGCCGACGCTGATCGGCGCCTGCATCGAAGCGCAATGCTGGGACGAGATGGTGCTGTATCTCGCGCCGAAGTTTCTCGGCGCCTCCGCACGCCCGCTTGCGGACTTCGATATCGTGCGCATGGCGGATGCGTTCGGCGCCCGAATCACCGCCTTCGAGATGGTGGGCGATGACCTGAAGGTTACGCTCGCGCGGGTCTAGTGATCCTTTCTGTATCCAGCGCCGAATCAGGCGTCGAACGTGTGCGTCAGCGTGAGCTGCAGGCCGAGCTCACCGCGCGTTGCCTCGTCGAGGCCGTCATCCCGGTGGCGATACAACAAAGAGCCCGAGAGCATTGTGGTGGGCTGCATGCTGCCTTCCCACCGCAGCTTTCTGCTACCGGACAAGCGCACCTCTGACACGCTGCTGCGCATCACCGGTTGAACGCGGTGCTGCCGGTTCAGATTGAGGTTGAGGCGATCCAGCGGTAGGTGGGGCGTCGCTACGTCCAGGACAAGCCGCGCATCTGTGTGCGCCTCGTTGGCACCGGAGGTGACGGCCAGCATCGGCCGCAGCGACCAGTTTTTGCCGAGCTGTAACGCGGCGGCGACGTTGTGTGTGGCAGACCGAAGATGGTTTGCGGTGGGTTGCCCCTGGCGTGTCTGACTGCGCTCGATGCGGTTCACCGTAAACTGCCAGCGGGCGTTACTCACCTGCACGCCGAAGCGGCTCTGAGCCAACTGAGGTGCGTCTGGCTCGCCGTCTGGCTCGCCGACCCATTCCTGATAGTGGCGCGCTACGTCCAGCCGAATGCGGGTGCCGCTCACGAGAGGGTGCTCGGCGGCCAGGTTGTAATGGTTGCCTGCGCGCAACCGACCATCCTGCTGCTGCAGGGTGCGTCGAAGACGCGGTGTGATATGGAGCTTGCCGACCCGCAGGCGCGCCCAAAGCTCCGAACCGTCGCCAGAGCCGACCACTCCCCTTTGCGAAAGCAGCTGCTGGCCGAGCGCGCTGCGCGCGTAGCCGTCGGTAGCGGAGAAGTAGCGCGCGCCGAAGGATAGGCGCCTGCCCTGATGGCCGGCACTCAAGTGCAGGAACTGCTGCAGCTCGGTACCGCTGCCAGGGTCGTCCACGTCGTCCACGGACAGCAAGGTGAAGTCGAGGCTCGTGCTCAAGGATCCCTCCCGCCAGTCGACGCCGAGACCCCAAAGGTCATCCACCGGCTGCTCGTCATCTGCGTCGTATATATATGAACGCACCCCCACATTCTCGAACAGCTGCGTATCCACGATGGGTTGCGTCTGCACTGCGTGCGTTGAGCACGCGTGTATGGTGCTGAGACA
>JAUILW010000653.1 GCA_030432795.1 Gammaproteobacteria bacterium | reverse complement strand
AGTCCTGCGGGACCGTGCAGAGAGCGTTTGCCGCGGCAGATCCGGCACAGCGCGTTCCCTGGGCCGGGCCGGACATGAGTGCGCGTTCCTCGGTGAGCGCGCGCCTCATGGAAACCTGGGCGCATGGACAGGAGGTGTACGATGAGCTCGGTATCGTACGGCAGAATGCGGACCGTATTCGCAACATCGTCGTGCTGGGCGTGAACACTTACGGTTGGACCTACGCCAACCGTCGGCTTGAAGCGCCGGATCCGAAGCCTTACGTGGAGCTGACGGCACCCTCTGGCGCGCGTTGGGCGTTCAACGAACCCTCGACGGATGAGTACGTGCGCGGATCGGCCGAAGCCTTCTGTCAGGTGGTTACGCAGGTACGCAACGTTGCAGATACCGATCTCGAGGTACAGGGCGCCAACGCGCGCGACTGGATGAGCAAGGCGCAGTGTTTTGCCGGGCCACCAAATGATCCACCGGCGCCGGGTAGCCGGGTGACTAGATCAGCGCCTGGGCGGTGAGCGCGTTGCGCAAATTGTTGTTAGCCGCGGCGAGTCGGTCGGACAGCTTGCGCGCCAGGCCCATCATGACGATGTAGCCGACATCCTTGTGCTCGCGAAACACGCGGTCGAGCGATGCCGCCTGCCATTGCAATGCATGCACGTCGTCACGCGCGCGCACGCTGGCCGACCGTCTACGCTCGCCCAGCAGTGCCCGTTCGCCAATCAGCTCCCCGGCGCCGATCACCGCAATGACCTCCATGTTTGCTTCCCGCCCCACCTGCGAGACCAGCACTTCTGTGCGGCCTGCGAGGATGAACAGCACCGCATCGCTTTCGCCGGATTGCTGTAACACCCAGTCGCCGCGGCTGAACGCGCGCACTTTGGCTTCAGCCATGAGAAGTTCGATCTGCGCCTCGCTCAGGCCGCGAAAAAACTCAGAATTCTGGATTGCGGGGTGCACGCTTACGCTCCCGCTGTTCGGTGGAACAGCAACTGGCGACCTTTAAAACTGCGAGCCGCCAGCGATCTCGTCCGCACGCTGCATGGCCTGTTGCAGGGACTTGAGGGAGCGCAGGAAAGGGTTGTACTGATCGTACGGTGGAGGCAGATCGGCGATAGCCTGCTGCGCGAGGTTGCGGTTCTCGTAGATACCGAGGATGAGGATGTAGAACAAACGGTCGCCGCTGGCGACGCGCGCAGCCGACAGGCCGCGTAGTTTGTGCTCAGCCGCGTACTCTTCCAGGAACTCCTTGCTCGACACGGCCATGAGCTGTGCCACCCAGAAGCTGCCAGGCAGTTCCAGGAGCGACATGGGGCGTTCGGGTACATAAGCCAGCCGCTGATAGTCCGGCCGTGTGTCGGCGTCTCCTGATTGCACCGGGTCGTAATCCGGTGCCGGTGCGGGTACGGGCTCTCTTACCGGCGCACGGGCAGGGGGAGGTGGCTCGCTTACCGCTGCCGGTTGCTCCTCAGCGTACTCGGCGTAGGTTTCGGCTTCCGCTACTTCGGCTGCTGCCTCGACGGGCGGGGTTGAAAGCGGTTCAGGGTCGGGAATGGGCTCGGGCTCATAGCGTGCTGCTTCTTCTTCTTCTTTTTCTTCTTCTTCCGCCCGTCCAGCCGCTTCTAGCCGACGCGCCTCTTCTGCTTGGCGAAGTTCACGCTCGTACGCCATGTTCTCGGCTGCGGCATCGTTTGCTGCATCGACCGTGCCGCCGGTGGCTTGCCCCTGGCGCTTGCAGGACCAGCGGCCGTCTTCAGCGGATCGCTCGCAGAACCAGTCGCCGTTCTGGGTGGACTCTGCAGCGAAAGCAGCCAGCGGCAGTGTGGATAATGTTAGCGCTGAAAGCAGCGCGATTGCTCGGTGTCTAAGCAAACCGGGGGCGGGGGCAGTCATGGCCGGCTACTTTGCACTGTGGCCGCACGGGTGTCAAAGGCCGTAGAAGTTGATTTGCTTGTCAAACCGGCGACCTTCTGGCGCCGTTGCAGGGGTGTAGCGGATTGGTCATGATGCGGTCACCTGACAGGCCCAGACTGACGACTGCGTTGGGCAATTTGACGCAGCCAATGGGCACCTGCGTGGCTGTATCTGGCGAACGTAAGGTGGTGGAGGAACGGTGATATGACGGCGACGCTCGATGCATTTGCCAGGGCGCCGAAGATCCTGCGGCTCAATCTGGCCGGACGCCCTCTGGAGTGGGTGACCTGGCAGGAGGCAGTTTGCCT
>JAUILW010000652.1 GCA_030432795.1 Gammaproteobacteria bacterium | reverse complement strand
ATACTGGGCGGCTGGCTGCCGTATTCGGGCTTGTGATCAAACCGGTGGCTGCCCGGCACGATGCGGGTTGCGCCATTGGCTTCGGTGAAATCCGTCAGTGCCCACATGGAGTTGCAGACCACCGCGCGGTGCGGCCGCGGCAGGTCGTAGAGCGTATCGTCGGCATGAATCGGCTGCGCCCGCTCGCCGGGATCGATGGAAATCGACGATAGCGACGACACCAGGCAGCCGGCATCCAGCACCCCTTCCACCACCGGCAGCACCAGCGGATGCACAGGCACTTGTGCAAACACCGCGTGCTTCGCCAGCAGGTTGTAGATGCGGATCGTTGCGCTGCCTTCGAAACGATTGCCGCCGGGCCGGGTGTGCTCCCGCGCCTCAATCTCCGCAAGCGCATCATTCAACGCTGCGACCAACGCTGTATCGATCACCCCTTCCAGGAGCGCATAGCCCTGCTGCGCGATCTCCTCCAGCGCCCTGGAGCGCAGCGCTTCAGCCGAGGCCGACACGCGTAAACGCCACGCGCAGCCGCCCACCGCCGGCGGTGATCAGCTCGAACGGTACCGTCTCGGGCAGCGCCTGCACGCCAAACACCATCAGATGATGGCCGCCCGGCGCGAAGCGTACCGTTTCGCCCGGCGCGATGGTGACCTTCTCCAGCCGGCGCATACGTACCATGTCGCCGTCACGCACGTTGGTGTGCAGTTCTACGGCCCGTGCCATCGGCGATTGCGCAGCAATCAGCTCAATCACGGCATCGCCCGTGTTGGTGGCACTGAAATACGCCACGGTCTTGTCCTGGCCTGGGATGGGCTCGCGCACGCGCGCATCCTCGACGCTCAGGCTCGGCGCCGGCACACCACGGTCGAACACGAGCACGAAGGACACCGGCACCGCATTGCTGATGCTCGGAAGGCCGGCAATTTCACGCAGTTTTTCGATGCCCGCCACCAGGCCAAGGCTGGCTGCGTTGAGCATCACCGGCTGAGCGCTGCTCACCACGATGCGATCCTCTGTGAGACGGGCGATGGAGAGCTGCATCGTCAGCGGCAGCTCGCTATCTCTCAGGCGCAGCACTCCTTCCACCGCTGCGGGCACAACGCTGCCGAGCGGTGCGCCGAGCACATCCGCAACCGAGACGCTGGCGGTGACGCTTGCCGATGGAAACTGCACCACCTCGAACAGCAGCTCACGCATGCGCTCATCGCGGATGGGAATGAGCGTATCGACGCTTGCGAGATCAATCGCAACCGACACCGCGCCGTCGTCGTTCACTGAACCGGACAACGAACGGAAGCGGTGCACCTCACCAACGTTGCCGGCTTTCACGGATGCAAAGCTCAGGCTGGACAGCTCACCATTCAGATCCCAGGCAGACGATGCAAACGGCGCCAGCGCCAGCAGCACCAGGCCGCACATCAGGCGCATCATGAGCCCACCACGCTTGCGAGGAACTCGATGGTGCGCGCGTAGTCTTCGGCATCGCCGCCGGCGACTGCGGCATTGAGGTCGGTGACGCCCATGTCCGCGAGGCGCTTGATCTCGCCGCGCAGCAGATTTTCGTCACCGAGAATGGCCACATCTTCGGGGTTGGCAAGACCTTCACGATCCAACATGCCGCGATAGCTCGGCAGTTGCCCGTAGATCGTCAATGCCTTGCCAAGCTGCGCCCGCGCCTCGTCCGGTTTGTTGGTGAGCAACATGGGAAAACCGCCCACCACGCGGGGGTTGTCCAAACCGCCCTCTCGCAGGCTCTTGATGATGTGATCTTCCATGGTGCGGGGACCCACCATCCAGGTATTGGCCCCCTGCGACATTTCCGCCGCGAGTTTGAGCATCACGGGCCCGAGCGCCGCCACCACCACATCCACCCCATCGCCGCCGGGGATGTCCATGGCGATGCCATGCACGCGGTACTGCTCGCCGTCGAAGTTGGCAGGCTCGCCGCGCAACAGCGGCATCAGCACGCTGAGGTATTCGCGCATGTGCCGGGCCGGCTTGTCGTAGGAAAATCCCAGCATGTCCTCGATGACGATCTTGTGCGACAGGCCGATACCCAGGGTGAAGCGGCCATAACTTGCGGCCTGCGTAGTCATGGCCTGCTGGGCGATGGCCGTGGGGTGGCGCGGATACGTGGGCGTCACCGCCGTACCGAGGCCGATGCGCTCGGTCTCCCGGCCGATGAAGCCAAGGGTGGAAATGGCATCAAAGGAGAAGA
>JAUILW010000651.1 GCA_030432795.1 Gammaproteobacteria bacterium | reverse complement strand
GAGAACCGCATTCGCGACTGGCGTCAGTACCGATGGCCATTCCTGATCGCGCTGACGGTGCGTGCCATTGGTTTTGCGGTTGCAGCTACGGGCGATGTCTACGAACCGCTGGTGGCGGTGAGCCTCATGGTGCCGGCTATTGTTTTTGCCACACTGGGTTTCCTCTGGACGCTGGGTGATGTGCCGCCGGCATTTCGTGAAGTCGCGCCGGTGGGCGGCCGCCATTTCGTTAGCGATGCGCCGGTAAAACCCGCCAAAGCCGTAGGTATAGTCACGCTCTGGGTGGTGCAGGCGTTGCTGCTGTTCGTTGGCGGCATTTTCTGTCTGTTCTTTCCCTACGCGCTGGTGGATGCCATCGTCAACAATCAGGATGTCAATCCTGAGCACTACCACTACGCGGCGGATGCGCTGCGGGTGACCGGTTCCCTCGTGCTTGGCTTGAGCGGCTTTACCGTGTTTGCTCTCATGTTGTGCCAGACGGTGTCACGAAGGCGCTTCGCCATTCTCTTTCTGGCCTGCTTTGCGGCGCTCAGCCTGACCCTGTGGGCCGCATTTGCCAGCGGTCTGTACGACGCCACCGTCATCCTGTTCTGTGCGGTGCTCACGCTGCTGGCGATCTTCAATCTGAACTGGGCGCTGCAGGCGCCACCCGGCAAAAAGCTGCAGAACAACGCCGGTGTCGCCGGTTCGAAGCCACCCAGTTCCTGGGCCGCCTGGTTCTTTCAGCTTCTGGTGCTGGCAACGGCGGCGATCGCTTTGTTTTTCGCAGCCGAGCATGCGCTTGCGTTCCTCAGTGAGGGCGGCAATCTCAATCTCGATGCGGATGCCCAGCTGCTGGTGCACCACCAGTGGCAGCTCGTAGGCATCATGACCGCGGTGTTTGCGGGTCTTTCGGGTTTCGGCATGGTTGCGCAGCGTGAAAGCCTGTGGCGCGGCTTTGCCTTTCTTTCCAGCGCAACGTTTCTGGTGGTGGCGTTGACCCTCGTGTTCGTGACCTTCACGGATCGCTACCATCTGGCATCCTTGAGTATGGTTGCGGCGGCTGTGGTGTTCTTCTACATGAACCGCAGCATCATGCGGCACCCGGCTACCTGGGAAACCGACGACAGCGACATCGAAGATGCCTGGACGCTGCTCGACCTCGTCGCCGGTCCGTTGATGGCCTTGTCTGTCATCATGAAGAAGCGCCGTTCCTCACACCTGCTCGGCGTAGGAGCGCGCGGCCGGTTGGTGGTTGCAGGCACGGAAGGCGCCCCTTCGGCCTTTCCGGCGCACGATCTGTTCCAGCCGGGCCGGGAGTTTCCAGTGAGCGTACGTTTCGCCAATCTCACGGAGACCGACGACGCGGCGTTGGACGTGCGAGGTTTTTCGGTCAAGTTCTCCCATCACCGCTATCAAAGCCCGCTGGATCTGCTCATGAACACGGGCACGTACTGCCCAGCGTTCAATCTGGTGACCTTCGCTGGTTTTGTGGCCTCGAAGTTCGTTCCGGAGTGGGGGTCGCGCGCCATCGTGCGCAAAAACCTCGTCGCACGGGAAGGCGGCATCGCCGGTTTGCGGCGCGCACCGGATTCGTTCGCCAACCTGCACTACTACGGTCAGCTTGTGCGCCACTGGGTAGATGCCGGCGGCGTACGGCATCTGGTGCGCTATCGCGCCATCCCCGACACGGACCTGCCGGAGTCTGGTCTGCCGAGCGACGACGACGCATCACACATCTGGAAGCGCGAGCGTTTACCTGACGAGAGCCGCGCCACGAACTACTTGCGTCAGGAGCTCATTGAGCGGGTGGAGCGCCAGGGAGTGACCATGGTTCTGCAGGCGCAGTTCCACACGCCGAAACCAGGCGACACCAAAGACTGGTACAACCCGTCTGTGGAGTGGGACGAGCGCCAATGCCCCTGGATGACGCTTGGCCGCATGGAACTCGATGAAGCGATGTCCGATGTGGACACCGAACTGCTGCAGTTCAACCCCAATAACCACCCGTACACGTTGGGTATTCCCGCGTCGCAGAGTCCCCTGGATTTCCGTTCCATGGCCGATTCAGAAGCGCGCGTTGTCGGCGCGCTGCAGCGCGTGCGGCTGTGGATGTACTCCGTGTTCGGCCCGCCGAGCTTCGCGCCTGCGGAAATCGACCAGGAGGTTCGGTGATCAATCCATCCCGCTATCAGCTTCCGCAGTTCGTCTCGGAAGATCGCAAGCGCGCCCGCCGTGC
>JAUILW010000650.1 GCA_030432795.1 Gammaproteobacteria bacterium | reverse complement strand
AGGTGAACGCTTTTCGCGACGCGGTTATGGCAGAGCATGACACACAGCACATCAACCTGTTGTTCAACAACGCCGGTATCGGTGGCGGTGGTGAGTTTGTCACAGGTAGTCGCGAGGAGTGGGAGCGTACGTTTGCCGTGTGCTGGTATGGCGTCTACTACGGTTGCCGTGCCTTCATGCCGATGCTCGTCGCCAGCGAAGCGGGCCACGTCGTGAACACGAGTTCCGTCAACGGCTTCTGGGCGACGCTGGGGCCGGGTGTTTCGCACACCGCCTACGCGGCGGCGAAGTTCGCGGTCAAGGGCTTCACCGAGGCGCTGGTGACCGACCTGCGGTTGAACGCCCCGCATGTGCAGGCGTCGGTGGTCATGCCGGGGCACATCGGTACCTCCATCGCCCTGAACAGCGCCGGTATCCTTGGGCGCAACTCCTCGCTCGAGTTGAGCGCCGAGGAAGTGGCGGTGGCACGCAAGCGCATGGTGGCGAGGGGTTTGCCGGTGGGCAACGAACCCGATGATCACATACGTCAGATGCTGCACCAGCAAGCACTGGACTTTCGTGACAAGGCACCCACCACGGCGGCTCAGGCGGCCACCATCATCCTCGATGGTGTGCGGGCTGGCCGCTGGCGCATTCTGGTTGGCGCCGACGCTGAGCATCTGGATCGCATGGTGCGCGAGTATCCGGAAGAGGCATACGAGGCGAGCTTTCTGGAGAAAGTGTGGGGCGCCGGGCACCTGCAGCCCATTACCCGCGGTGGCGACTCCGCGTGAGCGGCGCGCCGCAATGGACCTCGCGCACCGGCTTTCTGCTGGCGGCGATCGGCTTTGCGGTGGGCCTTGGCAACATCTGGCGGTTCCCGTATGTAACCGGTGAAAACGGCGGTGGCGCGTTCGTCATTGTCTACCTTCTGTGTGCACTCGCCATTGGTGTGCCGTTTCTCATCGCCGAGATCCTCATCGGTCGTCGCGGTGGCAAGAGCCCGCCCGGCAGTATGCGAGACGTGGCGATCGCAGAAGGTAGCAGTCCGGCGTGGGCGGGAGCCGGCTTTCTGCATCTGGCAACCGCCTTCCTCATCAGTGTGGTGTACGTCGTGGTCGCGGGTTGGGTACTGGCTTACCTGTTCGAAGCTGTATCCAGCGGCTTTGCGGGCGTGGATGCGCACTCGGCTACCGGCGCGTTTGACGCGTTTCTTGCGGACTATACCGCGCTGGGCGTGTGGAGCTTCGCAGTACTGGCGGTGAGTACGCTGGTGCTGTATTTCGGCGTGCAGGACGGCATAGAACGCACTGTGCGGGTGCTCATGCCGACGCTCTTCACCTTGCTGGTGGTGCTTGCGATCTACAACGTGTTTGCTGGCGGCTTTGCCGATGCGCTCGCGTATCTTTTTACACCGGATTTTTCAAAAGTCGACGCCAACATGATTCTGGCGGCCATCGGCCAGGCCTTTTTCAGCATCGGCGTGGGCATGGCCGGCATGATGACCTTTGGTGCTTACCTCCCAGCGGACATCTCCATTGCTCGAAGCGCTGTGATTATCGTCCTGGCGGACACGGCGGTCGCATTGACCGCTGGGCTCGTCATCTTTCCGGCAGTGTTTCACTACGGCCTCGACCCGGCGGGTGGCGCGGGCCTGATCTTTCAGACCTTGCCGGTGGCTTTCGCGCAGATGCCGGGCGGTCACCTGGTGAGCGTGCTGTTCTTCATGCTTCTCACGGTGGCGGCGGTGACGTCGTTGGTCGGCCTGCTGGAATCGCTGGTGTCGTGGCTGTGTTTCTGGGTGAAGCTCTCCCGCCATATGGCGGCGACGCTGGTAGGTATAACGGTCGCTCTGTTCAGCGTGGTGAGCGTGCTGTCGTACAACGTCTGGTCTGATGTGACCATCGCCGGAAGTTCGCTCGGCACGGTGCTCGACTTCATCCCCAATCAGATCATGCTGCCGCTCGGCGGCCTGCTCATTGCCCTGTTCGTAGGTTGGGTGGTGCGTGCAGATACCGCTCGAGGGGAGCTGGATCTTGGTGATGCGGCGTTCGCCTTGTGGCGTGTGCTGGTCCGTTATCTCGCACCGTTGGCCGTTGTGGTGGTGCTGGTCGTGGGTGTCGCCGGTTGAAGGACATCTATTCCGCACCTGACTCGGTGACCGAAGACGCACCAACTGACCCCGTTCTGCTTGCCTTTACGGGTACCTCGGAATACCCGCAGAAGTGGCGTGGCTTGAT
>JAUILW010000062.1 GCA_030432795.1 Gammaproteobacteria bacterium | reverse complement strand
GAACCTACGTTCGCCTCCGTCATCGAAAGGTCGCCGGAATCAGCGCGGCTGTTCATCATCGGCTCCAACGGTTTTCTGGCCGACCAGACGCTGCGCATGGTGGGTGCTGCTGATGGCATGTTCTACACCAACTCCGTGCAGCTTATGGCCAACCTCGTGGACTGGGCGCTGGAAGACGACAGCCTTACTGGCATTCGCGCCCGCGGTAACTTCAACCGCACGCTGCCGCCGATGGAGGCATCGGAGCAGTCGACGATCGAGTATGCGAACTATCTGTTGGCGTTGCTCGGCGTGTTGGTGATCTATCTGGTACATCGGCAGATACGCGCGAGACGTCAGAAAACCGTGCTCGCATGGATGCAGGGAGGTGCGGCATGAACCACAGGCTTGGACTCCTGGGGGGCGTATTCGTGGTGCAGCTTCTGATCGTTGCCTGGCTGCTGGTCAGCGATAGCACGTTGGAGGATCAGGGTGGTGCGCTGTTTGATGTGGATGCAGCGGCCATCGACAGCTTCGTGATCAGCGACGGCACCTCGCAGGTCACGTTACGTCGAGCGGGCGAAGGCTGGCAGGTCGGTGATTGGCCGGCGGATACCACCAAGGCAGGGGAGCTGGTGAGCGAGTTTGCTGATATGTCAGCACCCTGGCCGGTGGCGACCACGGCAGATAGCGCCGCGCGCTTCGAGGTGACCGCTGAGAAGTTCCAGCGGCGCATCGCCTTCATGTCCGGGGAGACAGCGGCCGCGACGGTGTTTCTCGGTACGTCTCCGGGTTACCAGCGCGTGCATGCACGCATCGATGGCAGCGACGACGTTTACGCCATCCCCTTCAGTAACTTCAAAGCGCCAGTTGCGGAATCCGACTGGCTGGACAAAACCCTCCTCGCCTCTGAGGGCACAGTGCGCACTGTCGCCTCGAGCAAGGGCTTCGAGTTGAAACGCGGCGACGAGGGTTGGTTGGTGGACGGCGAAGCGGCGGACCAGGACGCGGCGCAGGCCTATGTGGAGCGCTTTGAAAATCTGCGCGTGCTCAATGTCGTTGCTGAGCTGCCGGAAGGTGTGGAGGACAAGGGCCAGCTCGACCTCAGCGACGATACGGGCAGCCTGCAGCTTTCCTTTCTGCACGCTGGCGAGGAAGACGACTACTTCGTGCGGTCTTCCCGTCGCGATGGTGTGTTTGAAATCGCGACCTACATCGCCGAGCAGTTGTTGGCGGACAAGGACTCCCTGCTTCCCGATGTGCTCGATGCGCCCGAAGCGCCCGATGTGCCTGAGGAGGAGACGGCGGAACCCGCATCCTGATGCGGTTGCTAGGTTTGGCCACCGCGCTGCTGCTGGCCGGATGCGTTGCCCCGGACGGGCGCTGGGGCAATGGCGCCCATTGGCCGTCGATGCAGAATCTCAGCGATGCGGCTGTGCACTCAGCCACCGCGCCTGGCACCTGGGTGCCGCTGGCGGGTGCGGCGCTGCTGATGATCGACAATCAGGACGCCGAGCTCACCGACTGGGCAGCACGGGAGCAACCGCTGTTTGGCGATCGCGCCCAGGATCGTAGCGACGATCTCGAATCTCTGCTGGTCGGCACCTACGTGATCTCAGCGCTGGCAGCCCCCAGCGCTTCGGCTAGCGATAAACTGAAGGGCCTGTACGTCGGAGCGGCCACGGTCCTGCTCGAAGGCGGGTTGACCAAGGGGCTCAAGCGCACCATCAATCGCGAGCGGCCGAACGGCAACAACGACTACAGCATGCCTTCCGGCACCGCCGGCCGCGCCAGCGTGCTCGCGACGCTCAGCGAGGAAAATTTTGCCGCGATGGATCTGTCTCCTACGACGCGGCGCTTAGCGCAGGGGGCTGCGCACGCGGCATCCTGGGCGGCGGCTTGGTCGAGAGTGGAGGCGGGCAAACACCATGCAAGCGACGTGCTCGTGGGCAACGCGCTCGGCCACTTTCTGGCGACGTTCATGCAGGAAGCTTTTCTGCAGGCTGGCAACCGGGGTTTGTCCGTGCGCTACGCGCCGGTAGAGGATGGCGGCGCGCTGGTCATTACGCTCGCTACGCCTTAGGCGGCTGGTGGTACACCGCAGCTAACCGGCGGTGAGCCTGTTTACAGCATGGTTGAGCAGACCCGGTTGCGACCGTTGTTCTTGGCGCGGTACAGCGCCCGGTCGGCGGAGCTCAAGAGTTTTTCTACATCCTTGGCGGAGCGCTGCGCTGTCGCCACGCCGATGCTGGCGGTGACGTGCAGCGGTGCGCCAGCGGGGCTGAGGTACTGATGGCGTTCTATGGCGGAGCGCAGCCGCTGCGCGAGCTGTACCGCGCCCTGCTGATCGGTCTCAGGTAGCAGCAGGGCAAACTCCTCACCGCCGAGCCGCGCTGCCACATCGCTCATGCGCTTCACGTCGGTGGCGATGCGGGCGATCGAGGCGAGCACCACGTCTCCGGTGTCGTGGCCGTAGGTGTCGTTCACGCGCTTGAAGTAGTCCAGATCAAATAACAACACGCTCACCGCGCTGCCGTGGCGGCGTACGCGTTCTACTTCTTCTTCCAGGCGCTGCATGAAGATGCGCCGATTGAACAGGCCGGTGAGCGCGTCGGTGTGCGCGAGCCGTTCAAGCTCTTTCTGCATGCGGCGCAGCCTGCGCTCGCCTTCGCGCCGTACGGTGACATCGCGAAACACGAGCACTACGTCCGATTGTTTAGCGAACGTATCGAGTACGGAAAACGCCACATCGTAGATCTGCCCGGAAATCGTGATCTCGTCGAGTGCCGCACCGTCGTTACGCAGATCGTCGGTGGGCCAGCGGGGGATGAACTGCGCGATGGAACTCAAGAGCAGCTCCGGACGTTCCTGGGCAAACATCGACACGGCGGCTTCGTTGGCGTCGACGATCAAGCCCTTGTGGTTGACCACAACCACAGGGTCGCTGAGTTGATTGACCACGCGGTCGCGCACTACAGGTATGTTGTCGAGCAACCCGTATCGCAGCACGCCGCGGTAGAGTATCCAGGCGGCTACCGCGATACCCAGAGCGCGCAGATCCAGCAGTTGCAGCGTGTTCCAGGGAGAAACGTGATACAGCATCGCTGCGGTCGCCACCGTGGGAGCGGCGATAATGGCAGCGACGGGCCGCCAGTCTGATTGTGATACAGAGAGGATGTAGGCCAGCATCGCTGACCCGGCGATCATCAATACGAAGCTGTAGAGCGCCTGGGCGTAAAACCAGGGCCCATAGCTCAGGGTCAGCCCGGCGTATCCCGCCTCGACGAATGGCGTGATGTCCTGCCAGATCCAGCCGTGCATCGGGTTGGTAAAGCCGAGCAGTATTGTTGCGAGCGGCACCAGGCTGAGCGTGTTGAGCATGACCGGAGGCGCCCGCATCTGTCGGCGGGCATAGGAAATGGCGAAGCTCATCCAGGCCACAGGTGTCAGTACAGCGCCGATCAGGGAGATCTGCTGCACGAGGATCTGGTGTGTGGGAAGGGCGAGAAGCGTGCTCGCGAGCTGTGAGACGGCCCAGAAGCCAATACAGCTCATCAGCAACAGCAAACCATGGACGCCAGGCACGTGGTTGTTGCGCTTGATGCGCCGGTACAGCACTGCTGTCACGATAGCCGCCAGCAGCGGTGGTATGGACCACAGCGTTAGCTGAAACACGGCAGTCTGTCCTTGCTCTGCTCTGATATCACCAAAATCGGAATCCGGATTTCCGCTGGCCTAGAATCCCCTACTCACCCGGTCGCTACAAACCTGAGGTCTGAAAGGGTGCGGTGGGTCACAATTGCGGCGGAACTGCGCGCGGATTGACCCTCAGGCTGCGCTTCACAGGCAAGTATGCGAAGCTCCCGGGCCAGATTGGCAGCAGGCGCTATCCGTGATCGATCTGTATACCTGGTCCACGCCCAATGGCCGCAAGGTGTCTATTGCGCTGGAAGAGTTTGGCGAGCCTTACGCGGTGCATCCCGTGGATATCACGCAGGACGAACAGTTCAGGCCCGAGTTTCTCTCCATCAGTCCGAACAACAAGATTCCCGCCATCGTCGATCAGGACAACGGCAGGTCGTTGATGGAATCGGGCGCCATCCTGATGTACCTGGCGGAGAAACACGACCGCTTCTGGGGTGATGACCGTTGGCAAACGGTGCAGTGGCTGATGTTGCAGATGGGCAGCATCGGCCCGATGCTCGGGCAGGTGCACCATTTCGTGCGCTACAATCCGGGAAAGTCTGAATATGCCGAAGCGCGTTACAGCGCTGAAGCGCAGCGCCTGTACGCGGTGCTGGAGCGCCGGTTGCAGGCTGAAGAGTATCTGGCGGGCAGCTATGGTATTGCGGACATGGCCACCTGGCCCTGGATATCGCGATTCGAGTGGCAGCGCATGGACCTGGCGGCCTTTCCGGCGCTGAAACGTTGGTATCTACGCATCAGTGAGAGGCCTGCGGTGCAGCGCGGATACGATGTGCCGGCCAATGGCTTTACCATTCCGTTGCCGGATTCAGCATGAATTCAGGCCTGCATCCGGAAAATCGGGGTCTATGAAGCGTTTTTGCCACCTGTTGTATCTGTGCTTGCTGTCCTTTGGTGCTGCCGCGCAGTCTGTCGACTTGCGTTATGACGCCTACGTCGGCCCTGCGCACGCCGGTGTCATCAATGTGCAGGTGGAAGTAGATCAGCAGGCCTACAGCGTTTACGGTCAGGCGCGCTCGAAAGGTCTGGTGGAGCTGATCAAAGACACCCGCGGCTGGTTCTCCGCGCGGGGGCGCATGGCGCAGGGTGAGCCGCAGCTCGATGTGTACGAGTACTTCCAGAAAGACAACAGCAAGGAACGTTTCGTCAGCGTTGCCGGCGGTCAGCTCCGCTATGTAAAAGACGGCAACGCACGGCCGGCGGCACCCGTCCATCCAGGATTGGATCTCGTGACGGCACTGTGGGTGGTCACCGATTGCCGTGCGCTGGGTCAGGTACACACCGGCCGCAGTGCGTACGCGTTTCGCTTCGTCGATCAGGACGCCGGCGTCTGCCGATTCGAGGTGCAGGAAGACGACGAAGGCGAGGAGCCCTTCGAGCTGGATGTGGCGTACGGTGAGCGATCCGGCCTGCGTGTGCCGCTGAGCATACGATCCACCGGCGGCTGGGCGGGCAGAATCGTCCTTATCGAGTGACAGCCTCGCGCAGCAGCGCTAACCGTTCGGCGAGGCTGTCTTCGTCGTAAGGCGCAGGCGCCCCGTTACCCCAAACCGGACTGGGCCATGCCGCATCGGCGGAGTGCCGGGCAATGACGTGCACATGCAGCTGCGGCACGAGATTGCCGAGCGCTGCAATGTTCATCTTCTGCGCATCGAATGCGTCTTCCAGAGTGCCAGCGATGTGTGCCACTTCTCTCCAGAGCGTCGCTTGCTCTTCACTTTTCAGCGTGTGTACTTCCCGTGCTCCGGCGATACGCGGCACCAGAATGCACCAAGGGAAACGCGCGTCGTTCATCAGCAGCAACGAGCACAGGCCCAATTCCGTGACGCGTACGGTGTCGGCCTCGAGCTGCGGGTGGAGCGTGAAGGTCATCTGCGGATGATGCCCTCCTGACAGGCTGCTGTCATGAGGGGTGAGGCACAATGGTGGCCGACAACCGTTAGAGGAAATGAAGCATGAGCGCATCTGGCAAGTGTCTTTGCGGAGCAGTGCGGTTCTCCGCGGAAACGGTGGAGACGCATGTCCACAGCTGTCATTGCAGTATGTGTCGGAGCTGGACTGGGGGGCCCATGTTCGGCGTCGCGGCGCAGGGGGTGCGGTTCGAGGGCGAAGAACACATCGGCCGTTACGCATCTTCCGAGTGGGCGGAGCGGGGCTTCTGCAAACAGTGCGGCTCGAGCCTGTTCTATCGCATGAAGGAGCCGGAGCAGTACGTTATTGCCATGGGCACGTTCGACGACGCTGAGCAGTTCAAGCTGACGGGCGAGATTTACGTTGACGAAAAGCCCGGTGGCTATGACTTTGCCGGGGACCACCCGCGGCTTACGGGGGCGGAGTTTCTGGCATCACTCGGCCTGCCCCCGCCGTAACGCGTGTAAACGCTAGACGCTGACACGACCAGCAAAGCGCAGTATCGTCACCTCTCAATGAAGAGCGGTGATACGGCATGAGCAATGATACCTGGCAGGTGTTCGATATCGCAGAGCTGCGCAGCAAGCTCACGAATGCGCCGGTTGAGTATCGAGAGTTTCTTCGCGTTCCGGCGCTGAGCTGCGGTCTGTACAAACTCGCGGCTGGTTCAAAGGACATGCAGTCGCCGCACGATGAAGATGAGATTTACTACGTTCTCGAAGGCCGCGCCAAGATGCAGTTGGGGGACAAAGAGCACATCGTCGAGGCAGGCTCGCTGTTGTACGTTGGGTCCACGGAGGCACACTCGTTCTTCGAGATTGAGCAGGACATGACTCTGCTGGTGTTCTTCGCCTCCGGCCAATAAGGCGCTGCACGGTTCAACAGGGCGCGTCGCCTGCGACGGTGGTTCGGTACATGATTCGCCGATGTCCGTCGTAGCCACCCTGGGCGCAGTGCTGCACACACCGGTTGTCCCACATCGTCAGCATGTGAGGCTGCCAGCGGTGGCGGTAGATGAACTCGTCCCTTAACGCGTGGCCGCATAGCTGTTGAATCAGTGCCTGGCCTTCCTGCGCGCCCAATCCTTCGATGCCAACTGTGTAGACTGGATTTACCCATAACGCTTTGCGTTGCGTTTCCGGGTGCGTGCGCACCACCGGATGGCGTTGCGTGGCCAGCGCCGTATCGCTGGGGCGAATCTTCATGCTGCGGTGCTTGCCGCCTCCCGCGACAAATCCCGCATGGCTGTAGGGCCGTCGTGCGGAGTGAATGGCAGTGAGGCCTTGGCACCGCGCGCGCAGCTCGGCGGTGAGTGCATCAAACGCCCGGTAGCCGTCGGCGTAGAGGGTATCGCCCCCGTATGGAGGAACCTCACGGGCGTGAAGAATGGTGGCGCTGGGGGGCGTTGCCTGAAACGACCAGTCTGAATGCCAGGAGGAGCCGAAAGGGGAGGCGTTTTCCTGCGCCTCACGGCGGATCTCGATGACGTTGGGGTGCCCGTCGATGGGAGTGACGTACGGGTCGTCCCCGTACTCACCGAAGTAGCGGGTAAATCGCTCGAGTTCGGAAAGCATCAACGGTTGATTCGGGAAACAAAGCACCATGTGTCGCAGCCAGGCCTTTCGTATGCGCCGCACAGTGTCGTCGCTCAGCTGCTGGCTCAGGTCCACACCGGTGATGCTCGCGCCGAAGCCGTTCGGCTGCGGCTCGATGTTCACGCGAGCAGGTCGCCCAGGGTGATGAACAGGATGATGGCCACCGTCGCGCCGATGGCGAGGATGAGTATGAAGCCTAACGTGCCGTCGGATGCGTCCGGGCTCTGGGCGCGTCTGCGCCGCCAACCGACCACGCCCCAGGTCACGAGCGCGAAGATCAGCACCGGCACGGCAAACTGAATCAGATATCGCATTGGGATATGGTGAGCCGCTTTCCCGAGAAGCACAAGTTCGGAGGTTTCGGTGTCCTGGGTTCTCGAACACGGGTTTCTGCTGCTGCTGTTCGCGGTGTACACAGCCGTTCTGTTGCACAACGCGGCGGTAGGCCGGCGTAACGTACGCGATGTGCGTGACTACTTCGTTGCCGGTCGCAACCTCGGCGGCGTGGCGGTGGGAATGAGCTTTTTTGCCACGCTTGCGAGCACCAACAGCTACATCGGCCACGCTGGCAAAGGCTATGCTTGGGGCCTGCCATGGTTCACGCTGGCCATTCTGATCGTCTTGTTTTCAGTGGTGAGCTGGCGCTTCATCGGCGCCGATCTCAGGCGTTATGCCAGCCGCTGGGATGCGCTGACCATGCCGGACTACCTGAGCAAGCGATTTCCCGACGCCACGCGTCCGCAGCAGCTTCGTGCGGTGAGTGCCGTCGTCATCGTCTTCTGCTCCGTGCTGTTTCTTGTAGCCATATTCAAAGGTGCCGGTAATCTTTTTCAGCAGTTTCTGGATATCCCCTACGAGGCCGCCGTTGGCCTGACCCTCGTGGTGGTGATGGCATATACCTCGATCGGCGGTTTCCTCTCGGTGGTGCGCACCGATGTGCTGCAGGGTGCGCTCATGCTCGTTGGTTCTGTGGTGATTTTCTGGTGCGTCACCGATGCGGCCGGTGGCGTCGGGCGGATCGCCGAGCTTGCAACGGTGCCGGACACGGCGCATCTGTTCGAACTGAACGGCGGCATACCCTTCGCGGTGCTCCTTGGCATCGCGTTGTCCGGCTCGTTGAAGCTGCTGGTGGATCCGCGCCAGCTGTCGCGCTTTTTCGCGCTGCGCGATGCCTCCCAGGTGCGCGTCGGCCTCTGGGTGTCTGCGGTCGGCTTGACCGTGGTGTTGGGTTGTTTGTTTCCCGTGGGCCTGTACGCACATTTTCTGCTGGATGGCGTTACCGATACCGACCTCATCGTGCCGACGCTGATTACGGATGCGAGTGTTTTTCCGCCGATGGTCGCCGACTTCCTCATTGTTGCTATCGTTGCTGCCGCCATGTCCTCCATGGATTCGGTGCTGCTGGTGGCGGCCAGCGTGTTCAGCAAGGATCTGCTGCTGTTGCGTTATCCAACGCTTCCGGCGCTGGGGGTCACGCGTCTTGCTGTCATCGTCATCGCTGTGGTGTCGGCGGTTATCGCACTGCGCCCACCGGGTGGGATCGTAGAGATCACCATATTCTCCGGGAGCCTCTATGCGGCCTGCTTTCTGCCGGCGGTGGTTGCAGGGCTGCACTGGCAGCGGGGCACTGCTGCTGCGGTGCTGATCTCCATGGTTTGCGGGGTTGTTGTCCTGCTCGTGTGGCTGTTGAGCGGTCTGAGTACCGCTTTGCACGAGGTGTTCCCTGCGCTTGTAGCCTCCTGTCTCGCCTATTGGTTAGTCTCTGTGCGTTCCCCTGAACCGGGTTAAACTGGCAGCATGCTCAACGGCTTCGTGCATCCCGACTTCGCCTCCGCAGTGGCGGCGCTGTCCTCCCAGCTGCCCCGTGTCGGCCGCGGTGGCGGCGCTTTGTGTGTATACCATCGCGGGAAAAAGGTGGTGGATGTGTGGGGTGGTACCTGCGACGACGCCGGCAACCCCTGGCAGGAAGATACGCTGGCGCCGTCGTTTTCCACCTCCAAGGGTGTGCTTTCCACGTTGGTGCATCTGCTTGCCGAGCAGGGCGTCCTCAGCTACGGCGATGCCATTGCCGATCACTGGCCGGCGTTTGGCTGCCGTGGGAAGGAAAAGATCACCATCCACCATGCGCTATGTCACGAGGCCGGGCTCTACCGCATCGGTGACATGATCTCAGCGCCCGAGGAGATGCTCGACTGGGAGCATATGCTGCGAGTGATTGCCGAAGCGCAGCCCGCGCACCAGCCCGGTGAGTGGCATGGCTATCATGCCCTGACCTACGGCTGGCTGATCGGTGGCCTTATTGAAGCGGTCACAGGGAAATCCCTCGCGGACGTGCTGAACGAACTGCTGGTGACGCCGTTGCGTCTGGATGGCGCTTACATCGGACTGCCGGACGAGGCAATGTCCCGGCGAGCGCTGCTCACCAACGGCTACATGAAACCTTCGCAGCCGCGTAGCGGCTGGCAGGGAAGCCTGCGCGATTGGGTCAAAGAAGGGCTGTTTCGCCTCGGCATGGACATCGGCGAGTTTCGAGCCGCACTCTACCCATTCGATGCGCCATTCGACTGGAACGATCCTGCTACCGTGCAGGCCGTAATCCCGGCCGCCAACGGGCAGTTCACCGCTCGTTCCCTTGCCCGCATGTATGCGCTGATCGCACAGGGAGGGGAGCTCGACGGCGTGCGTGTGCTGTCTGCACAGCGGGTTGAGGCGATGCGGGTTGTGCACAACCGCTCGAGGGATCGGGTGCTGTTTCTGCCGATGCACTGGCGGCTTGGCTATCACCGCGCCTTCACCGTTGGCGTTCGGGCACCGGAAGCGTTCGGTCACTACGGTTACGGCGGCAGCGGTGGGTTCTGCGATCCTAGCCGACATCTGGCATTGGCTTTCACGACGAACTACGGCGCTGGTACACCAACGGGGGATACGCGTATGCCGAGGTTGGCGCGCGCAGCGATTCAGGTTGCAGATCGTCTTGGGTGACCTGCAAACCCTCGCCGAGTTTGTAACCGGTTGCCACCGCCTCGTGGTGCTTACCGGGGCGGGCTGTTCCACAGCTTCGGGCATTGGCGATTACCGTGACGAATCCGGAGAGTGGAAGCGCGCCATGCCCATTCAGCACGCTGACTTCCTGCGCTGTGCCGCGGTTCGGCAACGCTACTGGGCAAGGAGCTTTCACGGCTGGCCGAGCTTCAGCGCCGCGCAGCCCAATGCTGCCCATGAGGCGCTTGCAACCCTCCGGCCGATGGGCGTGATCACGCAGAACGTCGATCGGCTGCACCAACGTGCTGGCAGTGACCGGGTGATCGATCTGCATGGCCGATTGGATCAGGTGATCTGCATGGCCTGCGGTACCTTGAGCGATCGCCACGATCTGCAGGATCGACTGGCAGCGAACAACCCCTGGCTCGGTGGTTCCCGGTTCGCCACAGCGCCGGACGGTGATGCGGACGTGCAGATGTCGGATGAAGCGCTGGCTCGGGTGGTGGTGCCGGACTGTCTGCGGTGCGGCGGCATGCTCAAGCCGCACGTGGTCTTCTATGGAGACAACGTGCCGAAAGCCCGCGTCGATGCAGCCTATGCCTGGGTGGATGATTGCGACGCCCTGCTCGTTGTCGGCTCCTCGCTCATGGTGTTCTCCGGCCTGCGCTTCTGCCGCAGGGCGGCAAAGCGTGGTGTACCGATGGCACTCGTGAACAAAGGGCGTACGCGCGCAGATGAACTCTTCGATTTGCGCTTGGACGGGGCCTGCGAATCGGTGCTCTCTGAGCTGGCCGCCGCGGTGTAGGACAACCGGTTGGCAAGGCTGGCGCGGTGCCGCAGGATAGCCGCAGTGACGGTGTGGAGCATGCGATGAAGCATTTGTTGAGTGGGTTTGCGCTGTGCTGGTGCATGACGGTACTAGCGGCGGAAAAACCGGCGCCGGAGATGACGGTCGAAGCCGTGCTGAGCGAAGCACTCCCGGCGGATGCTTACGTCGAAACCACAGATTGCATTCGGGCACGCGGCGTCAAGCGGGTGGATGTGCTCGACCGGGGTCACCTGCTGATCTTCGGCAGCCACAAGCGGGCCTGGATCAACCGTCTGGAGACGCAGTGTCTCGGCATTCGCGACGACATGATCATCATGTTCGACCTTTGGGGTACGAAGATCTGCCGTTACGACTTTGCCTATGCACAGGATCGCAGCAAACACTCGTTCGATAACTATCGCGACGGCGGCATCATCGGTGGCTACGCTTCCCGTTGCCGCCTGGGCCCGTTCGAAGAGGTTGACCATCAGCAGGCGGAGATGGTGCTGGAAGCATTCCGAAAGGCTCAGAGTGAGCTGGAGGATTTTTCCGGCTAAGGAGCCGCGATGTGCTCAGACCGTTCTGGCAACAATATGGTGAACGCCGCTCCGCGGCCCGGGCGGTTGGCAACCGATAAATCGCCGCCGTGGCTGCGCACGATGCCGTGCGCCACGCTCAAGCCGAGCCCCGTGCCTTTTCCTACATCTTTCGTAGTAAAGAAGGGCTCGAAGACGTGCTTCATCACCTCCGGTTCGATGCCGGGGCCCGAATCCAGCACCTCGATGTTGGCGTAGCGTCCCGCTGGTACTGCTGCCGCGTCGTCCTGAATCTCGGTCATACTGGCGCGCAGTTCGATGCTGCCGTCTGATCTGCCAATGGCCTGCACGGCGTTTGTACAGAGGTTTACCAGCACCTGCTCAATCTGCGTGGGATCTGCCAGCACCGTGGGCAACGGCTCCGCCTGCACG
>JAUILW010000649.1 GCA_030432795.1 Gammaproteobacteria bacterium | reverse complement strand
GTCTGCAGGCCGTGCAACAGGCGAACGCGCACAAAGCAGCGACGCTGTACAACGCAATCGATGCCAGCAACTTCTACCGCGCGCCGGTCGCGGTGCCCTACCGTTCCACCATGAACGTGCCGTTCACACTTGCAGATGCTGCGCTGGATGCGGATTTTCTCGCCGGCGCCGAGGCGCGGCGGCTGATGAACCTCAAGGGTCACCGCAGCGTTGGCGGTATGCGTGCAAGCATTTACAACGCCGTCAGCCAGGAGTCGGTGGACGCGCTTGTGAGCTACATGGCCGAGTTCGAACGTGAGCGCGGATAACGAGCAGCTCGAGCCGCTCAGGCGGCGAATCGACGAGATCGATAGCACGCTCGTGGCGTTGCTCAACGAACGCGCGCAGTGCGCCATCGACGTGGGCCACATCAAACAGGCGAGCGCTGGCGGTGCGGATGCGTTTTTCTATCGGCCGGAACGTGTGGCGCAGATCCTGAAGAAGATCGAAGCCCTGAACACGGGCCCGCTACCCAATGGCGACCTGGTGAAGCTCTTTCGCGAGATCCTCTCCTGTTGCCTGAGCCTGGAGCAGCCGGTTGCCGTGGGCTATCTCGGCCCAGCGGGCACCTACACGCAGGCAGCCGCGGTGAAGCAGTTCGGCCACTTCGCGCGCACCGTGCCGCTGCCGGATATCGACGAGGTATTCCGCGAGGTGGAAGCCGGAGCGCTGCACTACGGCGTGGTGCCGGTGGAGAACTCCACCGAGGGCATGGTCAACCGCACGCTGGACTGTTTCATCACCTCAAAGCTCTCGGTGTGCGGTGAAGTGGAGTTGCCCATTCATCAGTGTCTGATGGTGTCCGGCGATGGCTCGCAGAAGATTGAGACCATCTACTCCCACGCCCAGTCGCTGGCCCAGTGTCGGGTATGGATGGATCATCAGTATCCCGGTATTCCCAGGGAAGTGGCGCCGTCCAACGGTGAGGCGGCCAAACGCGCCGCAGCAGAGCCCAACGTTGCGGCCATCGCCGGCGAGACGGCGGCGGAGCTCTATGGCCTGCGCATCATCGCCCGCAACATTGAAGACCACCCCGACAACAAGACGCGGTTTCTGGTCATCGGCCGGCAGCAGGTGGGTCCCAGCGGCCACGACAAGACCTCGATCCTCGTGTCTACGCAGAACGAGCCCGGGGCGCTGTTCAACGTGCTGCAGCCGTTTCAGAAGCACGGGATCAGCCTCACCCGCATCGAAACGCGGCCGGCCAAATCCGGCAACTGGTCGTATGTCTTCTTCATCGACTTCGACGGCCACTGGCAGGACGACAGCATCCAGTCGGTGCTGGCAGACGTGGGTGCGGTCGCCAACGAGGTGCGTAACCTTGGCTCCTACCCGAAGGCACAGCTATGAGTGTGGAAAACCGCGCCAATCCGAGTTATCTGAGCCTCGCGCCGTATCAGCCGGGTAAGCCCGTGGATGAGCTGGCGCGGGAGCTTGGCATCAGCGACATCGTCAAGCTCGCCAGCAACGAAAATCCGCGGGGGCCGGGAGAGCGGGTGCGCGCTGCCATGCAGGATGCGTTCGCGGGCCTGTCGCGCTACCCGGACGGCAACGGTTTCCGTCTGAAGTCCGTGCTCGCCGAGGCGCATGGCGTGGACATGGCACAGATTACCCTCGGTAACGGCTCCAACGACGTGCTCGACCTGGCCGCAAGGGTGGCGCTCGAGCCGGGCTTCGAAGCGATCGCCTCCGAGCACGCCTTTGTGGTGTACCGGCTGGCGACGGTAGGTTGCAACGGCCGGTTTGTTACCGTGCCTGCGAAGGGCTACGGCGCTGATCTCGACGGCTTTCTCGGGGCGGTCACCGACCAGACCCGCATCGTTTTTCTCGCCAACCCCAACAACCCCACGGGCAACTGGGTGGATCGCGCAGCACTCACCGCCTTTCTGGACGCGTTGCCGGCCCGCATCTGGGTAGTGCTGGACGAGGCGTATCGGGAGTTCGTGACCACGCCCACCTATCCGGACGGTATCGACCTGCTGCGCAGCTATCCGAATCTCGTGGTTACCCGCACCTTCTCCAAGATCCACGGCCTCGCAGGGCTGCGCGTGGGCTACTCGGTGAGCAGTGCTGAGTTTGCCGATCTGCTCAACCGCGCCCGCCAGCCGTTCAACGTCAACAGCCTGGCGCTGGCGGCGGCCGAAGTTGCCGCCACGGATCAGGAGTTCGTGGCGACCTCCCGGGA
>JAUILW010000061.1 GCA_030432795.1 Gammaproteobacteria bacterium | reverse complement strand
GGTTGGTGCGCGCGACAAGGGCATCGTCTGTCTGCTCGTTGCGTTCGCGTGCCAGCTCAACACGGGCCTGCGCCGCACTTTGCGCTGCCTTGGCAGCCACCGCCCGATCCGCCGCTGATGGGTTGGCTGGCGCCAGTGCGGCGCGCTGAACTATCTGCATCTTCTCGAGCGTGGCCTGGGGGTCGCCGGCAACCTCGGACACGTCGATGTTGACATGGCCGCTCACGGCGTAGCTTACACCGTTGGGCCCTTTCTGCAGATCGTAGTGGGGATGGCTTGCATGCGCGCCGCCCACCGCCGCATGGGCCTGCTCATGGGCACGCACTTCACGGTCACGCTGGGCAAGCTCGCGCACCTGCGCGGCCTGTTGTCGCAGAGTATCCAGATCGATGCCGATCGTCTGTTGCGCAGCGTTCGCTTCCATGCGGGCTTTCGTTCCTATCTTCGCCTCAGGCTTCGGTGTCCAGCAGCATGCCAAGCACGGCATCTGCCGTCTGCACGACTTTCGCGGATGCCTGCACCTGCCGCTCGTAAAGCTTCAGGTCCGTAATCGCCTGCGCTGCATCCTGCACATCGCGAGATGGCTCAGCGCGCTTGTCGGACGCATCCGCCTCTCGCTCCAGGTTCAGCTCGGCCACGTCCTGCGCCGCTTGCCGCAGCCCACGATAGCCATTCTGTATGCCGGACACGCCGGCGTTCATCATCGGGTTGACCGCCATCGAACTACCTCCAATGCAAACCCTGATCACCCTTTAGCGGGTAGTGACACTGTAGGCCGCAGCGGAGGGCGACGCACGCCCGCAGAGCACGCAAAACCCAGTGTTGTGCACTGGTTCGCATTCTCCCGCGCGTATCACATATACCCATGGCCTGGCTGCCCCACTACTGCGTGCTCTGCGAAAGGCGCTGCGAGAGCCCCATCGACCTGTGCACGCATTGCACCGCAGCTCTGCCATGGAACACGAACCCATGCGCCTTGTGTGCCCTGCCACTGGCGGACACATCGCTCGACGTGTGCGATGCCTGCACGACGCGGCCACCGCCCTGGCAGGGCGCGCTGGCGCCGTTTCTCTATGACGGCGCGCCGGCTAGGTGGGTACAGCGCCTGAAGTTCTCCAACGGCTTCAGAGAGGGGCAGGTGCTTGCGCACCTCATGGCAGACGACCTGCTCGCGCGCGGCTTGACCGCTGACCTGATCGTGCCGGTGCCGCTGTCCACCTGGCGGCTGATGCGCCGCGGTCACAATCAGGCGATCACCCTCGCAGCCGCGCTCTCCCGCGCACTGCACATCCCGATGTCACGCCGGCTCCTGCTCCGAACCAGGCACACCCAGGCACAGGCGGACCTTGCGATATCCGCCCGTCGGCGCAACGTCGCCGGCGCCTTCCGCTGCCGGCGGCCAATCGAGGCGCTGCACATCGCGCTGGTGGATGACGTCATGACCACAGGCGAAACCCTGGCAGCGGCCACCCGCGCGCTGCACGACGCGGGTGCGGTGTCGGTAACCCTTTGCATTGCCACGCGTACCCCAGCCGCCTGACGCGCTACACTGCGCCGGTGAACAATACCCCCTACGACGGCCTGGGTGCCGAGCTGATCCTCGACGCGGTTGAATCCGCCGGCTACGAACCCACCGGCGCGCTACTGGCGCTGAACAGCTTCGAAAACCGCGTGTACCAGATCAGCATGGAAGACGGCAGCTTCAAGGTCGCCAAGTTCTACCGGCCGGAACGCTGGAGCCGGGAGCAGATCCTCGAAGAACACGCTTTCACCTTCGAGCTCGCGGATGCGGAACTGCCCGTGGTAACGCCGGAACAGCGAGACAACCAGACGCTGTTCGACCATGCGGGCTTCGCGTTCGCCGTGTACCCGCGCAAAGGCGGCCACCCGCCCAACATCGAAAACACCGAAGACCTCAAGGTGCTGGCACGCACGATCGCCCGCATACACGCCATCGGCGAGAGCCGCAGGTTCGCGCACCGCGTGACTTTCAGCGTGGAACGCATGGGTCACGCCAGCCGCACCACCCTCCTGGAAGGCGGCTGGCTGCCGCTGGAGATGGAAACCGCCTACGCCACCATCACCGAAGCGCTGCTTGCGCGCATGCCCGACTTCTCCGAATCGCCGAGCCTGCGCATTCACGGCGATTGTCATCTTGGCAACATACTCTGGCGCGACGATACGCCGAACTTCGTGGACTTCGATGACACCGTGACGGGACCGGCCATACAGGACCTGTGGATGCTGCTGTCGGGCGACTACGCCGAGCGCCAGGCCACCATGGCAACCATCGTTGACGCCTACGAACTGTTTCGCCCGTTTCCCTATGCCACGCTGAAGTGGATCGAAGCGCTGCGAACCCTGCGCATCATGCACCACGCCGCCTGGATCGCCCGGCGCTGGGAAGACCCAGCCTTCCCACCGGCCTTCCCCACCTTCGACTCTGGCCGCTTCTGGGCAGACCACGTGCTCGATCTACGCGAACAGATGGCCGCCATGGACGAGCCACCGCTCGCGGTGTAGTGCCCTTCACCAATCCTTTTCATGTAGATCTGCGCAGCCTCGCCCTGGCACGGGTAAGCCTTGCTCTGGTCATCCTCATCGACCTGGCCATCCGCGCACAGGACACGAGCACCTGGCTCAGCGACGCCGGCCCGCTGCCGCTGGATTTCATTGTGCCGCGCACCGAGCCCTGGCGATGGTCTGTGTATTTCCTGAACGGCGGCACCTGGTGGGCGGCATGGCTCATGACGCTACAGGCCTGCGCCGCGATCGGCCTGCTGCTGGGCTATCGCACGCGTGCCAGCGCTTTGCTGCTGCTTGTGCTGCTCATCTCCCTGCACAACCGCAATCCCCTGCTGCTGCAGGGCGGCGACAACCTGATGCTGCTGCTCGTGTTCTGGAGCCTGTTTCTGCCCATGGGCGCGCGCTGGTCGCTCGACGCCGCCACCAGCAGGCAAGTCCCGGCAGATAACCGCTACTGCTCGGTGAGCAGTGCCGCCGTGCTGCTGCAGGCCATGGCCGTGTACTTCTTCTCGGCGTTCCTCAAGCACGGCGCTGAATGGATGCCGGACGGCACGGCGATTTATTACGCCTTGCACCTGGATCAGTTCGCCACACCGCTGGGCGCTGCGTGGCGCGATGCGCTGTGGCTGTCTCAGCCGCTCACCTGGTATGTGTGGTGGCTGGAGCTCTTAGGGCCGCTGCTCATGTTCTCGCCAGTGGCCAACAACACCTGCCGTTGGGTGGCTATCCTCGCTTTCGTCAGCCTGGAGGTCGGCTTCATCCTCAACCTGCACGTGGGCCTCTTCCCGCTGGTGTCCATCACGTCGATCCTGCTGTTCCTGCCCGCCAGCTTCTGGGAGCGGATCGGCAGGCACAGGCAAGCGATCATCTACTACGACGAGGGTTGCGACTTCTGCGAGAAAAGCTGCGCGGTGCTCAAGACCATGCTGGTGTTGCCCGCCGCCGTGATCCGCACCGCTCAATCCGACCCGCAAGTTCTCGCGTTGCGCGATGCCCACTTCTCCTGGGTGGTGGAGATCGATGACACCCGCTACACCCGCTCCTCGGCCCTGGCGGCGCTGCTCACCGTATCTCCGCTCGGGTGGCCACTGGCCGCGCCAGCTCGATGGCTTCAGGCACCGGGCGACGCCATCTACCACTGGGTGGCGCACCGCCGGCAGCACTTCGGGCGCATCACCGCACTCCTTCTGCCCTGGCGGCAACGATTCGCTTTTCCCGGGCGGCCAAGCCTCTGCGTGGCAGCGCTATTCCTCGTGCTGCTCGGCTGGTGGAACGTGGTGACCGTGACCAGCCTCACTTATCCGGCACCGCTGGCACAGCTCAAGGACAGCCTGCGTCTGGACCAGATCTGGGACATGTTCGCGCCCAGGCCCATGCAGGATGACGGCTGGTTCGTGATGCCGGGCCTGCTCGAGGACGGCCGTGCGGTGGAGGTGTGGCAGCAACACCTCGGCACGCCATCGTTCGCCAAACCACCAGGGCTGCCCTACAGCCAGTTCGACAACACCCGCTGGCGCAAGACGTTGAACCGCCTGTGGCTTGCCGCCAACACCAATTACCGCCTGCCCTTCGGCCGATGGCTATGCCGCAGGTGGGACGCAGCGGGCTTCGCACCCCTGGCCACCTTCGACATCTACTACATCGAAGAACGCACGCCACCACCGGGACAGTCTGAGCCGGCGCCCCGCCCGCATCGTATCTGGCGCCACTACTGCACCGACGCCGGCCGCGCCCTGGCACCCAATCTGGACCAGCTCAGCCCCTGAAACGCAGCACCTGGCGGGCAACGTTTGCGTACTGCAGCAGGATAAACGGCCGCAGGGCTTCAGGTGCGGCAGCAAGCCGCTCACGAAACTCCGCAAGGGCAGCATCGTTACCTTCGCAGAAAGACAGTTCTTCCGTCGATTCGCCAAGCTGGCGCAACGCTTCACGGTGGGTGGGGTACAGCCGCGCGCCGTGAGCGATGGCAGTGTCTAGCGCCTGGGCCCAGCTTTCCGCATCTGCGTAAGCGCCCGCCATCTCCTCGCCGAAATGCAGATGCACACGCCCCTTGTTGCCGCTGAAGCCGAGACGAAGATGCTCCATATCTTCACCCGCTGCTTTGCGGTAAGCGCCTGTGTGTGCGCGCACCTCCAGCTCGGCTGCTTTGGCGAGATCGCACGGGTCGAGCTCGAAACTCACGGTGAGCGGCACGAGCCGAACACGCCCCAGGTACCCCTCGATCGACTCAACCTCCTTACGGTAGGCGAGCATGAGCATCTTCAGCAGCGCAGGTTCCGTACTGTCGATACCGTTCTTGGCACGCCCCTCCCGCTGCGCGATCCACACCGACTGCCCCTCCTCCAGGGAATGGCGCACGTACTCGGCGGTCTGCCGCAGCGCGCGCAGCGTATCTTTCGCGCCGGTGGTGCCACGTTCCACCACAAACCCCTTGTTCACACGGATCAGATCCGCAGCGAAGGGCACCGCAAAAAGGTTGTCGCCAACCGCGATGCGGCAAGTATCGAAGCCGTGACGGTGTAGCTCAAGATTGAGAAAGCAGGAGTCGAGCGCGATATCCCGGTGGTTGCCCACAAACAGGTATGCCGCGTTCGTATCCAACCGATCGAGGCCGGACACCGTCAGCCCGTCTGTCGTATGTGCAACCACATGGTCGAGGCCATCCGCCACGAGCGCCTGTATGTCCGCCACGGTGCGACAGCGGCGCAGCTTTGCACCGAGCTTGCGCCCTGCGAGGTACCGCGAGAGAACAGGCAGCCAGCGGTGCAGCTTCGGCACGGCCAGCCGGGCCGCCGCATCGGCGAGCTGGCGATCGGTGAGGAGACGCTCCACCACCGCACGCACCTCGTCATCTCGGTAGGGGCGAATGGCGTCGAAGTCAGACATGCGCGCGGAGGGTAGCGGCCAACCCTGCACCTGAAAAGAGTGCGATATCATACCCGCCCGTGCTATACGCGAGGCAGCCGCCCCATGTCGTGGCTCATTCGACCCCTGGAACCGCGCGACCAGCGCGCCATCGTCGCCATCTACAACCACTACATCGAGCACACACCGATCACCTTCGATCTGGAACCCTATACGGAGCGCTCCCGCGCACCGTGGTTCGCACAGTTCGACGACCATCGCTGGCGCTGCCTGGTAGCGGAAGATGCCGACACCGTGATCGGCTACGCGTGCTCCGGCCAGTTCCGCACCAAGGCGGCCTATGCAAGCTCCGTGGAGACGAGCGTGTACCTGCACCCAGATACCCGCGGCCGCGGCGTCGGCAGCGCTCTGTACGAGGCCTTGTTCAAGGTGCTCGAAGGTACGGGCGTGCATCGTGCGTACGCCGGCATTACCCAGCCCAACGAGGCGTCCATGCGGCTGCATCAGCGATTCGGGTTCAAGCCCTGCGGCACCTACCGCGAGGTCGGGTACAAGTTCGACCGCTACTGGGACGTTGCCTGGCTTGAGAAGGATTGCCCTTGATCGCCTGCCTTAGTAGGGTTCACGCCATAAAAAAGAACACCGCGTTCGCTCCTACGAACAGCGGTGATTGATGAGGTTGAAGTGATGAAGAAAGTACTGTTCGGGTGCGTGTTCGCGCTCGTATGTTCCGCAGCGTCTGCGGATATCATCGACGAGCTGGCGGCAGACCCCGAGGTCTGGGGCGCACAGATCTCCCCAACGGGCGACTACCTGGCGGCGATGAAAGTCGTCGACGACAAGAACACGGTCGTCATATTCAAGTTTCCATCGATGGAACTCTCAGGCGTGATGAGCTTTCCCGGCCGCAACGAGGTAGGTTCCTTCGGTTGGGTTAATGACGAGCGCATCGTCGCCAGCATCGTGCAGAAATACGATCGCCTGGAAGCAGAAGTAGGCGCCGGCGAGCTCTTCGGCATGAACGCGGACGGCTCGAAACCCAAGCATCTCTTCGGCTACCGCGCAGGCGACCCCAGTGCAAAGGGGCATATCCGCCGCAGCACCAACGAGTACGCCTCCGCCTCAGTGCGCAACGCGCTATGGCACGACCCGAAAAACATCCTGATTCAGATCACCAACTGGAGCGCCGGCTACAGCCACGCGGTGGAAACCGCCATGCTCGACGTCTACACGGGGCGGGTGCGCAACCGCGTGCGCGGGCCTGTGGAGAACGCAACACTGGTCACCGATGCGAAAGGCGACGTGCGCTTCGCCTATAGTGTGGACGACGACTACAACACCGTCATTCACCTGCGCGACCCGGAAAAAAGAGAGTGGCAGGAGTTCGCGCGCATTCCCTACGGTGAGACGGGTGTTGAGCCCCAGCTAATGACAGAGGACGACAAACTCATCGTCACCATGCAGCCGGAAGGCAAGCCGCGCGGCATATACGAGTTCGATCCGGCCACCAAGGCGTCACGGGAGGTCTACCAGCACGATGTCGTCGATGTGGTTCCACGGGAAGACTTTCAGAGTCGGATGTATGGCACGTATGTGGAGCACGGTGTGCCGGAGTTCGTGGCGCTGGATGCCAAACATCCACACGCTCGCCTGACCCGCGCAATGAAAAAAGCATTCCCCGAGCGGGTGCCGTATGTCACCAGCTCCACACACGACTACCAGAAATCGATTGTCGGCCTGTCTAGCGCCAGCCACACCACCGAGTACTACCTGCACGACCGCGCCACCGGCCAGGTCCAACTGCTATTCGATATCAAGCCGCAAATCGACGACGCGAAGTTGCCGACCATGCAACCCGTGACGGTAACCGCCCGCGACGGACTCGAGCTGCACGGCTACCTGTCCTTGCCGCCGGGAGCCGATGGCAAGAACATGCCATTGGTGTTGGTACCCCACGGCGGACCCCACGGACCGCGCGACGTCTGGGGCCTCGGCTGGGAAGCCTTCATACCCGCATCGGGTTACGCCATGCTGCAGATCAACTTCCGTGGTTCCGGTGGCTACGGCACCGCGTTCGAAAAGGCAGGCCACCGTGAGTGGCCCGGCAAGATGCAGGACGACCTGACGGATTCCGTGCGCTGGGCGATCGACCAGGGAGTTGCCGACCCGGAGCGCATCTGCATCTTTGGCTGGTCCTACGGCGGCTACGCGGCGGCGATGAGTATCGCCCGCGAGCCGGATCTTTATAAGTGCTCCGCCGCAGGCGCCGGCGCACTGGACCTTGAGGAGCAGTACAGAAACTCCGATTTCGCCGAAGACACCCGCTGGGGCCACAAGTATCTGGATACGGTCATCGGCCCAACGAAAGCAGATCGCATGGCAGCCTCGCCGATCACCCACATTGACAAGGTGAAAACCCCGGTGCTGCTGATTCATGGCGAAGAAGACGACCGAGTGACGGTGGAAAACAGTCGCGCCTACGCAAAAGCCATGAAAGCGGCGGGCAAGCCGGTGTACAAGTACGTGGAGCTGGACAACGAACCGCACTCGCCGAGCAACCCGGCCAACTGGGCGCGGGTGCACCGCGAAGTGATCGAGTTCGTGCGCGCCCACATCGGCCCCGGCGAATTCGGCCCGTAAGCCGCCTTTAGAACGCCGTCGCCAATATCCACACGCCACCACCGAACAGGGTGGCGAAAGCGAGCTGCTTGATCCCGCCCTCGGACAACGGGGGCGGGAAGGCACGGCCGAGCCACGTGCCGAGCAGCACGACCGGTAGTCCCAGCGCTGCATAAAGCCACACATCCGTGGTCAGCCCGCCCTGCACCCCCACTGCCAGGATGCGCACGCTGGTGGTTACCCCAAAGCAGCACAACAGCGTGGCGCGAATGACCTCCAGCGGCAGCGGCTGGCGGTAGGCAAACCATCCGAGCACCGGCCCGCTGGCAGCAAACATGCCGCCGACCACGCCACCGATAAGACCGGCGGTGAGCGCTGCACCGGCGCCAGAAACGTGTGCTATCGGGTGCGGTCGCAGGATCATGCCCAAAGCCCCGATGGCGGTGAATGCACCCAACGTCATCTGCAATGTCGTGGTTGCGTTGGCGTCGAGGTAGAACACCAACTGCACGCCGAACCAGATGGCCGCCACCTGACCGGCGGCGAGCCAGGCGAATAACCGCCGGTGCAGCGACTGCCACCGACCGCGCAGCGCCAGCACCACGTTGACGAAAGCGAGGAGGCTCACCACCACGGTCACCAGCGGGATGCCGAGGAGGCCCGTCGCACCCATCACCGCCACAACGATCATGCCCATGGCGAAGCCGGTGACCGCCTGAAAGTAGCTGCCGACAAACACGCTCACCAGAAGTACCGATGTGGCCAAAGCATCCATGCCGGGAGTATAAGGCCCGGCTGAGGAAATCCGTGGTGTACACTCGGCCCATGGATCTCGCGCTCAAAGATAGAACCGTGCTCGTCACCGGCAGCCACCGCGGCACCGGGTTCGTCATCGCCCAGCGATTCCTCGAGGAGGGCGCCCGAGTGCTCGTGCACGGCTTCACACCGGAGCAGGCGCAGCAGGCTGTGGCGCAGCTGGGCGCCGGTATCGCCGTGCACGGTGACATCAGCACGGATGCGGGCGCCGACATGCTGCTGCAGCAGGTCGAGGGGCACGATCTCAGCATCCTCGTAAACAACTACGGCACGGCCGAGGGCGGCACCTGGGAAACCGCTGACAGCAGCGATTGGGTGGATATCTACGAGAAAAACGTGCTGAGCGCGCAGCGCCTCATACGCGGGCTGCTGCCTGGACTGCGGGCCACACCGTGGGCGCGCATCATCAATCTCGGTACCGTCGGCTCCACCCGGCCCAATGCTCGCATGCCGCATTACTACGCAGCCAAGGGTGCACTCGCCAACCTGACCATCGGCCTAGCCACAGAGGTCGCCGGCACCGGCATCCGCGTCAATCTGGTGTCTCCGGGATTGATCCTGACACCGGAAGTGGAAACAGCGTACCTGGCCCAGGGGCAACGAAAGGGCTGGGGCAACACCTGGGCGGAAGTGGAACCGCACATCGCCGCGGACATACCCATCGGCCGCATTGCCCGCCGCGAAGAGGTGGCAGACGTGGTGCTCTTTTTGGCAAGCCCGAGGGCAGATGCCATCCACGGTCAAAACATCCGCGTCGATGGCGGCGCGCTCGGCATCGTCTCGTGAAGGGCGACATGGAATCGTCTTCCGCCATACAGGTGCGAATGACAGGGCTCGTGCTCATCGGTATCGCCATGTTTACGCTCGACGGCACCAGCCAGTCTCCGGTGCATACGCTGTGGCTGCCGCTGCTCATGGCGGTGGGCGCGATGCTCGCCCTGCGCAACGTGCTGGCGGTGGCACTTGCCGTGATCGCACTGGCCGGTATCCGCATGCAGCCGGGAGATGCAGACTGGGTGCCGGGCATCGCCTACCCCCTGCTGACCGCGGCGGCCGGCATTGCTACGGTGGTGCTGCTATGGCGGCGTTTCAACAAGCGCATCCACGAGACGCGGGAAGCGCGACAAGCGCGCAGGCAGTAGCGAGGAGGGAATGGACGCCGACATCAGCGCAGCGACCCTGGCGCGTGAGTTCCGCGCCTACCGAACGGCCTTCGAGGACATCACCGCAAAAGCGAAAGAACGCTTCGAACAGAGCCGATGGCTGGATGTGCAGGAGGCGGGTTCCGCGCGCCTGAGTCTCTACAAAGAGCACATCAGCATGGCGGTTGCGCAGTTCGCCAACGCCGGGTCACCGATTGATTGGCCCGCACTGAAGCGGGCCTATCACGAACGCACCAAGCACTGGCCCGACGCCGAGCTGGCGGAGACCTACTACAACTCCGTATACCGCGAAGCCACCAACGATCAGGCAGTGAACGACGAGGAGATGTTCATCGCAAGCCTGGTGGCACCGCCAGACGCGGTGACGCACATCACCCGCCGCTTCGAGCCTGCAACCGGGGTTGTGGACATGGTGCGGGACATCATCACGTTCTTTGATTTTTCCCTGCCCTGGCGCAACCTGGACCAGGACATCGGCAACATCCTGCGGTCGCTGGCGGAAGAGCGCCCGGAGATCGTCCGCTCTGAAGCGCTGAGCGTCGACATCATTACCAGTGTTTTTTACCGTAACAAGGGTGCCTACCTGGTCGGCCTAATCCGTTATGAAGATCTGACCTGGCCGGTGGCACTGCCGGTACTCAACGACGACGGCCGCCTCTACATCGACACGCTGATCTGCGACGAAGACGAGATGAGCGTGATGTTCTCCTTCACGCGCACGTACTTCATGGTGGCCACACCTTACCCGCGTGCACTGGTCCGTCTTCTGCATGAGTTGCTGCCGAACAAGAAAATCTCTGAGCTGTACGCCTCGATCGGTCTTTTCAAGCACGGCAAAACCGAGTTCTACCGAGGTTTCGTAGAGCATCTGAACAATTCGGACGATGCGTTCATCATCGCCCCCGGCATCAAGGGGATGGTGATGAGCGTGTTTCTGCTGCCCTCCTACCAGACCGTTTTCAAGGTCATCAAAGACCGCTTTCCACCGCAGAAGAACACCACCCACGAGGAGGTGCGGACCAAGTACAACATCGTCAAGTCCCACGATCGCGTGGGCCGCATGGCAGACACCCAGGAATTCCAGAACTTTTCTTTTCCGCGCCATCGTTTTTCCCAAGCGCTCATCGACGAGCTCAGTGCCGTTGCGCCGAACGCCATGAGCATCGAGGGCGATCGTATCGTCATCCGGCACCTCTACGTGGAGCGGCAGATGACGCCGCTGAATATGTTCGTGGATAACGCGGACGAGGCAGACCTGCGAAGTGCCCTGGACGAGTATGGCAACGCCATCAAGCAGCTTGCTGCAGCAAACATTTTTCCGGGCGACATGCTGCTGAAAAACTTCGGTATCACCCGCCATGGTCGTGTGGTGTTCTACGACTACGACGAGATCTGCTACCTCACCGATGTGAACTTCCGTGCCATTCCCGAACCACGCACGCCTGAAGAAGAGATGTCCGGCGATATCTGGTACAGCGTCGCCCCCAACGATGTGTTTCCGGAGGAGTTCCGGCGCTTTCTTTTCGGTAAACGCCATATCAAGCAGTTGTTCAACGACATGCACGGCGACCTGTTCGACCCGGCCTTCTGGCGCAAGCTGCAGGACAACCTGCAGCAGGGGTACGTGACGGACGTGTTCCCTTATCGCCGCAAGAAGCGCTTCAAGCGGATGCAGAAACGTGTTTGATCGGCTCGACGCGATGCTGTTCGACTTCGACGGCACCCTGGCGCCCAATCTAGACCTGCCAGACATGCGCCGTCAGGTCATCGAGCTCACCCGCCAGGCGGGCGTGCCCGACCATGTTTTCGAGGGCTGTTACATCGTCGAGATTATCGACGCATCGCACGCCTATCTCGCGCGCAAAGACACGCACGTTGCGGCTGCATACGCAGCAACAGCACACCAGCGCATCCTCGACATCGAGATGGCCGCGGCGCGCGAAACCACAGTGTTCGACATGACCCGC
>JAUILW010000060.1 GCA_030432795.1 Gammaproteobacteria bacterium | reverse complement strand
GGTTGCCGGGCGGTTGAGCGCGAGAACCGCAACGTTGCCCGTGACGATGCGCTTCTCGGCCCGCCACCGCCGGCCCCACAACCACACGTGCACATCCTCAGCAGCCGCGAGATTGCGAATCCACTGCGAGCCATCGCGTACCGTGCCCACCACCAGCAACGGACCCGCCAGGTAGCCTAGCAGCGGCGTCGAACGCAGCTCACCGGAGCGGCGCCCCGGCACTTCGAGCACCGTGTACCCGGGCGTGAACAGCCATGGGTTGGCAACGCCGAGCCTGACCAGCGGATCGACCAGTGCATTGAGCGGCGCCAGGAGCTCCGGCAGAGATCGGTTCATGCCTGCATGGTAACGGTTTCCGCCTGCACGCGGATACAGCGTGCCTCTTAAGATCGCAAGCCCGTGCCGCTATGATCCGGCCACCGACGTTCGAGGCTCGTAATGAAGTACCTCCTCACTCTGATCGCGCTGGTGCTCCTCTACCTGGCAGCATCGCCCTTCATCACCGTACATCAGATCCGCAGCGCTGCCGACGACCGCGATGCGCAAGCCCTGTCGGAGCGGGTGGACTTCCCGGTGCTGCGCAGAAACATGAAGGAGCAGCTGCGTTTCGCGGTGCTCGACGGCGCCAGCGGCGCCGCTGAAGAAAGCACCCTGGCAGCCATTGGTGTGGCCATCGGCGGCGTGCTGCTCGACGGGCTGGTAGACCTGTGGGTGACGCCCGCCGGCGTGATGAAGATGCTGAAAGGCGACAAGCCGCAAAACAAGGACCTGCAGAACACGCCTACCGAGCACGACGAGGCCGACGATCGCAGGGCTCTGAACGATGCGTCATACAGCTACGCGGCGTGGGACCGATTCGTCATCGAGGTGCCGAGCGATGCCGAAGCAGTGACCAAGTTCGTACTGCGCCGCCAGGGACTCGGCTGGAAGCTCACCAACATCATCCTTCCGCTCGATGCCTGAAGCGCCTGTAGCTTTGGTGTACGCCACACGCGAAGGGCAAACGCGCAAGGTCGCACTGCGGATCGCTGAGGTGCTGTCCGAATGCGGGCGTGAGGTGACAACCGTGGACGCGGCTTCCCGGAACGAGTTGGCGGCGCTGGATGTGAGCGCCTTCGGGCTGCTGATCTTCGGCGCCTCGATGCACGCTGGCGGACTCGAACGGGAACTGGTGCGGTTCGTTCGAAAAAACCGCGATTCGATCGAGCAACATCAACGCGCCTTGTTCGTGGTGCTGCTCAGCGCTGCAACCCGGGACCCGGCCCTGCGAGAGCCGGCACTGACCGATGCACGAAGCAAAATCGCCGAGCAGCTGGACGATACCTTTACGGACCTGGAATTCGTCGCCGGCGCGCTCACCTACTCGAAGTACCCGGCGCCGCTCAGATGGCTGATGCGCAGCATTGCCCGTTCCGCAGGCGGCGACACCGACACATCACGTGACTACGAATACACGGACTGGCAGCAGGTGGAGCGCTACGCGAGACGTCTGGCCGGCGCGTCGGTCTGAGCAGCAACACAGTTGCACACGACAACCACCCACTCAGCGACAGGAACCACGCGTGCGCGAGGCTGACCTCTACCAGCCGGTAAAGTCCTACCTCGAGGTGCAGGGCTATGAGGTAAAAGCCGAGGTCGGCCGCTGTGATGTCGTAGCCCGCCGGGGTGATGAACCGCTGGTCATCGTGGAGCTGAAGCGTCATCTCAATCTGCAACTACTTCATCAGGCGGTTGATCGCTTGCGCCTCAGCGATGCCGTCTATATTGCTGTACCACACAGCTGCACCTCCTTGACAAAAAACCGGAAACAATCTGTCAAGCTGCTGCGTATGCTCGGTCTGGGCCTGCTGGCGGTTGCGGGGGAATCGGTGCAGGCATGGCTGGATCCGGCACCCTACACACCACGCCCTTCCCACCCTCGCCGACGGCACCTGCTGCGGGAGTTCGAACAGCGGCAAGGCGACCCGAACATCGGCGGGGTTCCGAGCAAGGGCGGTGTCATGACAGCCTACCGACAACGAGCCCTGCGAATAGCCGCGTTCCTCAACATCAATGGCCATACCAAAGCATCTGACGTGGCGGCACAGACCGGCGACGCCCGCGCCCGCGAGGTGCTCTATCGGAACGTGTACGGCTGGTTCGACCGCCTGGACACCGGGATTTACGCGCTGTCTCCGCGCGGGCAACGGGAACTGCCCGCGTGGTTGGAGCGGCATACGACGTGACTGCCGATCCGGAAGCCGGCATGCTTCACCGCATGACCGACATCCTGAGCCATAATCGCAAAGCCTGGAACGCTCAGTCCCTCGCCGGCGAGAGCCGCTGGGTGCAGCCGGTGGACCCCGACACCATTGCCCACGCGCGCCGCGGCGACTGGCAGGTCATTCTCACGCCCACACTTGCTGTGCCACGTGCATGGTTCGGCGACATCGCCGGCCGCGATGTGCTGTGCCTCGCCTCCGGCGGCGGTCAGCAGGCGCCGGTGCTCGCCGCTGCAGGCGCACGCGTGGTGAGTTTCGACAATTCCGATGCGCAGCTGGACAAGGATCGGTTCGTGGCCGAGCGCGAAGGGCTGGAGATCCGCTGCCTGCAGGGCGACATGGCGGACCTGGCGGCGTTCAGCAACGACCGTTTCGACCTGGTGTTTCACCCGGTATCCAACGTCTTCGCCCCTGCAGTGCGCCCGGTATGGCAAGAGTGTTACCGTGTGCTCCGCCCATCCGGGCGGCTGCTGGCCGGCTTCATGAACCCGGCGTTTTTTCTCTTCGACCACGAAGCGATGGAGAAAGGCGAGCCTCCCATCGCCCGTTTTCCATTACCGTTTTCCGACCTGCAACACCTGCCCGAGGCGCAGCTTGCTGATCGCCTGGCGCGGCTCGAGGCCGTGGAGTTCAGCCATAGCCTGGACGACCAGATTGGCGGGCAGATCGATGCCGGATTCAGCATTCATGGATTCTACGAAGACCGCTGGACCAACGAGGCCACGCCTCTGAACCGGCTAATGCCTACCTCAATGGCGACCCTGGCAATCAAGTAAGCCAGGCAAACTCCCGGCGCAGCACCGCTTGTGCGTCTTCGAGGAACGGCTCGCCGTGACAGAACGTGATCTGTCGGGGTTGCCATGCCAGCACACGATCGAGCGCGCGGCGTGCCGCCGTCTTGTCGCGCGTCGCCCAGCGGTAGAGCCGCATCACGCCGCCGTCGGGATACTCCGCCTGCTCGAAACGCAGATACAGGCGCGGCAGCAGACCTACATCGTCCGTGCGCAGATTAATCATCAGGTCGGTGAGTATCAGCGTGCCGCTCGGCCGGTGAAAAAACACCACCTCCGAAAACAGGCGGTTGCCGAGAAAATTCACCTGGTCCAGATCCTGTGCGTACGAAGCATGCGCAACATCCGTGAGCGGCAAGGCACTCGACAGCGCCGGCACTTTTTTCTGCAATGCAGTGTCAGCCAACACCAGAGCATTCGGCCAGCGCGCCTGCCACTGATGCACGAACAGGTAATGGAACTTGTTGGGCGCCACGAGGGCGACCGGTGTTTCTCCGAGGGACTCGATAAACGGCAGCGCCGCGTCCAGCTCGATGGGCGAGTGCACCCACAAACCGCCTCCGGCCAGCCGAACCACCGTCATGCGCGTATGCATGCGCGCCCCGAGGAAGGTGATGTCCGGCCCGTCCATCGACCAGATGTTTTCGCCAAGGCTTCGCTGCACCGACTTTCCCGACTACCAAAGGCGGCGTACATTGTATGACTTCAACAGGCCCACGATCATCACGCAGCCACAGGGAGAGCGGAATGAAAACTGAAGGCGGATGTTTCTGTGGTGCCGTGCGCTATGTGTTCGAGGAAGATGCCCCCCTCACCGCCAACTGCCACTGCACCATGTGCCGGCGCACGAGTGCTGCGCCTTTCGTCACCTGGACCATCGTACCGGTGCAAAAATTCAGTTACACGAAGGGTGCGCCCGCGGTGCTGCACTCGTCCACCATCGGCGTGCGACACTACTGCAGCGCCTGCGGCACACCATTGACGTGCAGCATCAGTGAACGCCCGGAGCACATCGACATCACCACGGCATCCATCGACCAACCGGAATCGTTTGTGCCCACCATGGAGGTGCATACCGACACCAAGCTGCCATGGCTCGGCCCGACAATGCCTTGTTGACTAACCGCTCATGACGCAGGAACTGGCAGAACGCATCCATCGCGCCGCACACCTCTCCGGCAGTTTCACGCTCCGCTCCGGAGCGAAGAGCGCGGTGTATTTCGACAAGTATCAGTTCGAAGCCGACCCGGTACTGTTGCGCGATATCTGCCAGGCACTTGCGCCCCTGATTCCCGATGGCACCGAGGTGCTGTGCGGCCTCGAACTGGGCGGTATTCCCATTGCTACGGTGCTGAGCCAGCTCACCGGCCTGCCCACCGCGTATCTGCGCAAGCAGGCAAAAACGTATGGCACCTGCCGGTTTGCCGAAGGGCCGAATCTATACGGCCGGCGAATCTGCCTGGTGGAAGATGTGGTGTCGAGCGGCGGCGCTATACTGGACATGGCGAAACTGCTCAGAGAAGACCAGATCACCGTGTCGCACGCGATTTGCGTGATCGACCGCGAGAGCGGTGGTCCCGAGGCCCTCGCCCAACAGGGGATCGAGCTGCGCGCGCTGCTGACCCTCACGACCGCAACCGCCGCCAAAACGGAGAACGCACCATGAGATCGCTGCTTTTAGCCTTTATCCTGGCATGCGCAGGCTGTCAGACCGCCTACGTACCTGCAGCCGACGGCAGGGTCTCCGTGATCGACCTCGTGATGTTCCCTGCGAGCTACGCGGATCAGGAAGTGCTCACCCACGGCTATCTGCAATGGCAGGATGGCGTCGCGCACCTGTACTTCGATGCAAATCACATGGCGCGGCACAGCACACGCCTGGTGATCGGCGTGGAGGTCGCAACGGCCGACCAGGCAGAAGCCTGCGCCGGGCGCGAGGTGCTGGTGCGGGGGGTAATGACACGCGGCGTCGACGGCTGGGCAATCCGCACCGAGGATGGCATCGTCTGCTAGCCGGCCTTCGCCTGCAGATAGGCGATGATATCGAGCGACTCGTACATCCACTGCACCTCGCCATCGCGATCGATGCGCAGGCACGGCACCGTGGTGCGCCCGCCGCCCTGAAGCAGTTCCTTCATAGCCCCAGGCTCGGTGTAAATGTCGCGCAGAGGCACCTCCAACTGGGGAACCTGGGCAAGGAAACGCAGCACCCGCTGGCAGAACGGACAGGTGTCGTACTTGAATAACTGGTAGGTCTCGTGCATGCCGCCATTATAGACGTTGCGGTACACTTCCCCGCCAGTTTCGCGTTCAGGAAATCAGCATGGCGAAGAAGAAAAACAACGATGCGCGCATGACAACGCTGCGCTGGACCATACTCGGGTTCATAGGCGCCGTCGCCGTGCTGGTCATTTTCTACGGTCTGCTCTACAGCTCGGGTGCGACTGAGGGCGATTTCGCTGAAGGCGAGCACTACACGCAGATCCGCGACGACGTGCGCCGCCGCCCCGGCGCGCCAGTGGAGGTGGTGGAGTTTTTCTCTTACGGCTGCATCCACTGCAAAAACTTCGACCCGCTCATCGAGGACTGGAAGGCCGCACAGAACGACAGCGTCGCCTTCCGGCGCCAGCCGGTATCGTTCAGCCCGATCTGGGCCCTGCTCGGACGTACCTACATCACGCTGGAGCAGATGGGCATCCTCGAGGAGAACCACAACCGCCTGTTCCGTGCGGTGCATGACCAGGGCAAGCAGTTTCTCACGCCGGAGATGATGGCCGATTTCATCGACGGCAACGGTACCGACCGCGAAGCGTTCCTCACCGCCTTCAACTCAGCCGAGGTGCGCCGCGCAGCGGCCCGCATGGAAACCGAGGCCAGGGAAAACGGCATCAACTCCGTTCCCATGATCATCGTCGGCGGCCAGTACGCGGTGAACATGGGCATAGGTCGCAAGCTCTCGCTCGATGTGGTGGACCACCTCGTGGAGCAGATTCGCGCAGGCGAAAGCGCACAGGCCGAATAGAGCCCTCAGAAGCTCAAAACACCTGACAGCCCCAGCCGTGCCGGTTCGCCCAGTTGGGTGAAGCTGCGTGCCCCGTAGCCGTCGCGCGGATCGTTACCGAAGAAAAAGCCGCGCACGAAGTAGTCTTCGTCGGTGACGTTTCGCCCCCACGCCGTGACCTGCCAGCGCTCGCCCTCGTAGCCGAGAGAAGCGTGCAGCAGTTCGTACGCGTCAGATCGGACGTCGTGCGTATCGGAGAAGAAGTAGGCATCCCGCCCTTCCACTTCCAGGCGCGCGAACCAGCGGGGTGCAAAACGTAGCTCGGCGCCGAGGAAAAACTGATAGTCCGGCGCCTGCGCCTGGCTGCGACCATCGCGCACCACGCCCTGTGCATTGACGAAGTCGTCGTACTCGGTATCGAGCAAAGCCAGGGAGCCGAAAAAGCGCAGCGTATCGGTGGCCTGCACCTCGAACTCGAGTTCCAGCCCGCGATTGAAACCCTTCGCTGCATTATCGGTGAACTCGACGAACTCACCGCCAGGGACGAGCTGTCGTGAGGTGTTGATCTGTATGTCGCGGCGCAACATGTAGAACACGCTGGCAGACAACCAGACACGCCCATCCGCGAATCCGCCCTTGTAGCCCGCCTCCAGATTCCACAGCAGTTCCGGCTCGAACACACGGATGGAGGGATCTAGCGTGCCGTCGGTGTTAAAACCCCCAGCTTTGTAGCCGCGGCTGGCAGCAGCGTACAGCATCGCATCGTCCGCCAGATCGAACTCATACACCAGCCGCCCGCCGAGCATGTCGTCGCTTGGCGAGAAGCGCACCCCGGCGCTGTCATCGTAGGCGGCGTCGTGACGCTCCAGGCGGAGCCCGGCCTTCAGACGTGCGCGACGGGTGAGTGGGACTTCCACCTCTCCATAGGCTGCCAGACGATCCACTTCGAAGCCGCTGAAGAAATCCTGCGCCTGAAAGGTGTAGATGCGTTGCAGATCGACGTCCTGGCGCAGCGCATACACGCCTGCCACCCACCGAAGCGCATCATGATCGGCCACCAGGCGCAGATCGATGGTCTGCGTGCGCCGCTCACGGCCATAAAAGTCCGTGGAGCTGTAGCCGTCGGGATGAAAGCCTGCGAACGTCCAGTCCTCGTCGTAGCCGTAACGCGCGTCGGTGTCAGACGCCGCCACCGTCGCCTGCAGGGCAAACGCATCGCTCAGATCCCAACCGACGAACAGCGATGCGTAGGTGGTGTCCTGAACATCGCGCCCCGGCTGATCCGAACGGGATCGCCGATCATTGTCCAGGGAGAACGCATCGTAACCATTGTCCGCCTCGATACGTGCCAGGTTGAACGTCCATTGCAGATCGTCGCCGACAAAAGCGAGCTTCGCCCGTGCGGAGAGTTCTTCGCGACGGTTCGTATCATCTCGACGCAGGAAGCCGTTATCGATGAAGCCGTCGTCCTCGTGCCGGTAGGCGCTCACGCGCAATCCCAACCGGTCGGTGAGAGGGCCGGATACTACCGCGCCCAAGCCGCGGGCATCGTAGTCGCCGATATCGGCGCTCACCTCTCCTCCCCAGAAGTCCAGAGGATCATGGGTGACCACATTGATGAGTCCAGCCAGAGCGTTGGCACCGTACAAGGTGCCCTGAGGGCCGCGAAACACCTCCACCTGCTGCACGTCGTGCAGCGTTGCCACCGTGCCGATGCCGCTCAGGTCGACGCCATCCACCAGCAGTCCCACGGAGGCGTTTAAGGGCTCGGCGAACTGGCCGCGCTCGCCGATACCGCGGATCTGCAGGAAGCGGGCGCGGCTGGCGCCGCTGGAAAAGTTCACGTTGGCAATGCGGCCGAGTATCTCCTCCAGGTGATTTACGCGATCCGCCTGATCGTCCACCTGCAGCACCGACACGCTGGCGCCCACCTCGCTGATGTTCGCGTCGCGAAAATCGCCGGTGACGACAATCTCCTCGATGGGCGCCTGCGCCTCATCTTTGGCATGGGCGTGGGTGACGAGGAATAGTGAGAAAAGAAAGGACACGACGGTCTTCATGGAACGCTCCGGGCTGCTGGTGCATGCGGGTTGCTGCAAGACCTTCGGAGCGCTGCCTATCCCTACGCCGGTGCTAACCGGATCAGGTTCGAAGGGTCCGCGAAAGCGCGTCTCAGGCCGAGGCCACCCCTTAGGTCGATGGGCATTAAACGACAGCCACGCAACCCATTGCAAACCGGCTTCAGCAGGTGTTCAGGCACGGCTGCAACAATGGGATGTCCGTGAACGGCGTGAGACATCAGATGCGCAACGATGGCAGCGTCCAGCGGCTTGTGGATTTTGCGGACGCGCCACGTGCTATTCTTGCCGGCCTTCTTCGCATTCACCGCCCTCGTATGCCGGTTTCCTCCCAGGATTGCCCGTTTCGCCCACGGAGAAGCCTTGGCTAAAGCAAAACCCAAGGCAAAGGCCAAGCGGGCGCCACGCAAAACCACTGCGCCGAAGCCACGCTGGCGCTGGCTGAAGCGCCTGCTGTGGCTGCTGTTCATCGTCGGCCTCATACTCGCCGTACTGTTCGCCGGTTACATGTGGTATCTGGACCGCACCATCACCAAGGTCTTCGATGGCCGCCGTTGGTCGGTGCCGGCCCGCGTATACGCCGCGCCGTTGGAGCTTTACGGTGGCAGCTCGCTGAAGCAGAAGGCATTCGTGGCCGAGCTCGAACGCGTGGGCTACGTGCGCAGCGTCTCCGCCGCCGCTTCCGGCACCTACCGGGTGGAAGGCGACCGCGTGCGGGTGCACCTGCGCCCTTTCCAGTTCGCCGATCGCGCCCGCGAGGCGGAAGTCATCGATGTGCGCTTTCGTACCCAGGGCATCACCGATATTGCTCGCCCGAACGACTTTCCCGTGCCTCTGATCCGTCTGGATCCTCCGGTCATCGGGAGCTTCTTCCCGCAGCACGGCGAAGACCGACTGGTGCTCACCCCCGATCAGGTGCCACAGCTGCTCACCGAAGGCTTAAAGAGCGTCGAGGATCGGGTGTTCGACCAGCACGTCGGCTTCAGCGTGCGCGGCATCGCGCGCGCCATGTGGGTGAACCTCACCGCCGGCGAGCTCAAGCAGGGTGGCAGCACGCTCACCCAACAGCTGGTGAAGAGTTACTTTCTCGACAACCGCCGGACGTTGGAGCGCAAGGTCAAGGAGCTGGCCATGGCGGTGATCCTCGATGCACGCTACACCAAAGAGGACCTGCTCAACGCCTACGTAAACGAGATATTTCTCGGGCAGAACGGCACCCGCGCAATTCACGGGTTCGGCCTTGGCGCGCAGTTCTATTTTAACAAACCCCTCGAAGAGCTTACCGCCGACGAGATCGCCACGCTCATCGCCATCATCCGCGGCCCCTCGTACTACAACCCGTTTCGTCATCCCGAGCGGGCGCTGGCACGCCGCAACCTGGTGCTGGACATCATGCGTGGCGACGGGCTCCTGACCGACGCCGAAGCGCAGACCGCAAAAGACCGGCCGCTGGCGGTAGTGAAAGGTGAACGCAAAGGCGGCAGCTACTATCCGGCATTCATGGATCTGGTACGCCAATCGCTGGCGGCCCAATACTCACGTGCCGATCTCGGCTCACAGGGGCTGGCAATCTTCACCACCCTGGTGCCGCGCCTGCAAGATGCAACCCAGAGTGCGGTGACAGAAACGCTCACACGTCTGGAGAAGCAGCGCGGCAAGTCCGATCTGGAGGCGGCGGCGGTGGTGGCAGACGGACAGACCGGCGAAGTGCTGGCGCTGGTGGGCGGGCGGCGCGCTGGCTACGACGGCTTCAACCGGGCGATGCACGCCAAGCGGCCCATCGGCTCGCTGATGAAGCCGGTGGTGGTCCTCACGGCGCTGCAGCAGAACCGTGAGCTCGTCGAGCTGGTGGCCGATACCCCCATCGAAATCGCACAGCAGGGTTCGGAGCCGTGGGCACCGAAAAACTTCGACGGCCAATCCCACGGGGATGTACCTGTGGTGCGAGCGCTTGGCGACTCGCTCAATCTCGCGACGGTGCGACTGGCAGAACAGGTGGGATTCGATGCCATTCGCGCCACCTATCAGCGCTTGACCGGGCAGGCCGCGTCCAACCGGTTCCCTTCGTTCGTGCTCGGCGCCGAGCCCATGTCACCCCTGCAGGTGACCGAGCTGTACGCCACCTTCGCCAGCGGCGGCTTCCGCACGCCATCCAAAGCGGTGGTCGCGGTATTGCAGGAAGACGGCCAGGCGCTGCACCAGTATCCCTTCGACCTGGAGCCGGTGATACCCGGCGACCAGGCAGAGCGCCTCACCTACGCGCTGGAGGCGGCCATGCGGCACGGTACCGGCAAGGGTTCGAGGCATGCCGGTGCCGGCGTGGCGGGCAAGACCGGCACCTCCAACGACAACCGCGACAGCTGGTTTGCTGCTTACGACGGTCGTACGGTGTCAGCCGTGTGGGTCGGTCGCGATGACAACACGCCCATGGGTCTCACCGGTGGCAGCGGCGCGCTGGCCGTATGGGACCCCATCATGAGCGCGGTAGGCGTGGAGGCAATCACCCACATCGAGGCGGAGGATCTGCACGACATCGAGTTCGATACCGGCATGCTGGCGCACCCGGGTTGCGCCGAGACGGCGCCCCTGCGGGTGAAAGACAGCTACGCTTTGCGGCCTAAACCGGGCTGTGGTATCAAACAGCGCGACTGGCGTTCGAGGCTCAAGGATTGGTTCAACATAGAAGACTGATTGTCCCGGTCTACCAGACCTTTGCGTTCGTCCTATTGTTTGCTGCGGGCTGCGCCAGCAGGCCACCGGTCTACGACGTTCCCGTGGTCGAACCTGAGGCGCCGGACTCTGTTGCGGTGCCAGAATTGCAGCCCGAGGTGGAAACCCGAACGCCGCAGCGTGAGAACCCCGCTACCGTCACCCTCCTTGCGGCCAGCGCTGAAGCGGCACAAGCAGGCAACCACCGGCTCGCCATCAGCCACATCGAGCGCGCCATCCGCCTGGAGCCGAAAAACTCAGCACTCTGGAGCGAGCTGTCGCTCGCCTACCTCGCCGACGGCCGCAGCCAGCGGGCCCGGCAGTACGCGCAGAAAGCCATCGCGCTGGCGGGCGACCGCGGAGACCTCAAGCGTAGGGGCTGGCTGGCCATTGCGGATATCGAAGCAGCCGAGGGCAACCTGGCGGAAGCGCGGCGCATCCGCCGGCTCTACCGTGCCGCGCGGGGCTAAACGGTTTTCAACGCCGCCAAATCGAACATCGCATAGATGCGGGTATCGCGCAGCGAGCCATCGTTGGCACGCGCGTCGTTCTCCAGCAATGCCTCCAATTTGAAGCCGAGACGCTCCGGCACGGCGTAGCTCTTTGCATTGCAGCTGTCCATGCGGATCTCCACCCGGCGGCAGCCGATTGCCTCAAAGCAGAATGTGGTGAGCGCTCGGGTGACCTCTGTGACGTAGCCGCGGCCTGTATGCGCCGTGTGGCACCAGTAACCGATCTCGGCACGCGGCACCGACCAGTTGGGCCGCACGAGTCCGGTGGAGCCGACGAGGGTTTCGCTGTCGCGCAGGAACATCAACAGCGGCCAGTCTTCAGCGCGGAGCCAGCGCTCACGGGCATCGCGACAGAAGGTCTGGGTCTGTTCCAGGGTCTGCGGCTGCACGGCCCAGTCCATCCATTCGTGCAGCTCCGGATAGGACGCCTGGATCGCGGCGTTGACAGCCGGCGCGTCCTGCAGACGTGGCACCCGCAGCAGCAGCCGCTCGGTTTCAAGGGTCTCCGGAAGCTGAATTGCTTCGGACATCGTCAGCGCACCAACTCGAGCCAGTGCACCACCGGCACGGATGCGGCCGCCGCCAGATGGGTCTGGCAGCCGATGTTGGCGGTGGCGATCATCTC
>JAUILW010000059.1 GCA_030432795.1 Gammaproteobacteria bacterium | reverse complement strand
TCGAGTTATGCAGACACGCGTTCAGCGGCGAGCGCGCTTTCCGGCTGGTTGCGCGAACGCAAACAGGTCTGGTTGCAGCGGTCGTTCACGCAGGACGAGATCCGTGGCATTCGACGGGCTATAGCCAAACAAGGTGCCGACGGTCTGTTGAACGACTACTCGGCAGCCGAACAGGCGTTTACCGCCATCGAAAGCCTTAGCCTGATCGTCGGTGATGCGGACGCGATCGGTGCTGCACTCGATGCGCTGTTTGCGTCGGTGGAGACGGAGAAGGGCTACGCGCCGGCCAAGTTCAGAGCCGCCAGCAAAACCGCGCTGGCGCGAATGTAGAGTGCTTGAGTACGCTCACAAGACGCACCCGGGCTGTACGCACGATCACAACGAAGACAGCCTGGGTTGCGATGGCGACGCCGGATTGTGGCTGGTGGCAGATGGCATGGGCGGCCATGCTGCGGGTGAGGTTGCCAGCCGGATCGCTGTGGAGACCATATTCGAACGATGTGCCCTGGGCGATGAGCTTCTGGAGGCGACACGACAGGCGCATGTCGCCATCGTTGCGCACGCCGACAACAATGAAGCACAGAAGGGTATGGGTACAACTGCCGTTGCGCTGCGCGTCGACGACCGGCGCGGAGAGGTGGTGTGGGTGGGTGACAGCCGTGCCTATCTGCTTCGGGATGGCAAACTGACGCCACTGACCCGAGATCACTCCTTCATGCAGCTCATGATCGACCGGCAGCATCTTACCGAAGAGCAGGCGCGGAGCCACCCGCGCCGCAACGTCGTAACGCAGGTGCTCGGCTTCAACGAGCCGCAGCCGGATCGGGTGGAAACCGTTCTGCAGGACGGCGATCTGGTGATGCTGTGCAGTGACGGTTTGTACGACGAACTGGAAGACGCGCAGATGCTGGAGATCATTCAAGCAGGAGGGTCGCTCCAGGCACAAGCCGGTCGTCTGGTGGACGCCGCGTGTGATCATGGTGGCCGAGACAATATAAGCGTCATCCTGGTCCGCTATTCGAACCAGGATGCGGATACGTTGCAGCGGGTCGCAGGCGTTGCGCCCGGGGCGAAGCCAGCTGCACAAGAGGTGCCCGATGAGCACTCGCAGCGCCGGGGTTTTCTTCCGGATCCGGCATTCTGGGGCATCGTTGCGGCGTTGGTTGTTTTTATTCTTTTCCTGCTACTAAAAGGGGGTGCGGTATGAGCGGGGATGCAAAATTTTTGCTTAGGCCACAAACGGGCGGTGAAGACTTCCCGCTGCAGGGTGAGGTGTTGGTTGGTCGTAAAGACGATTGCGATCTCGTGGTATCAGAGGGGCACCCGTCCCGACATCACGCGCGACTCGTGGTCGATGCCGACGGCGTGCTGCTGGTGGATCTCGGTTCAGCCAACGGCACCTTCGTCAACGGGCGCAAGATCGAAGGCGAGCAGCGGTTGATGTCCGGAGATCGTGTCGCCTTCGATGCCGCGACGTATGTTTTTATCGGGCCGGGAGAGGCGCTGCCTGATGGTGCAACCGTGGTGCGCAGCGTCGAGGAACTGGACCGAACGGTGATCCGTTCTGCGGCGGACCTGCAGAAGGAACTGGAAGCTGTTGCGCAACCGGCGAAACCCGCAGTTACCGAAGCGCCGGTCGGCAGCTGGGCGGATCCCGAAAAGAAGGCCAATCCCGCGGGTACGCAGATCATTTCCCGCGATGAACTCGCCAAGATGGTTGGCGAGTATGCGGCTGCAGAATCTGCTTCGGATGCTCCGCATCTGCAGATTGGTACCGGGCCTGACGCAGGTTCCATCGTACAACTGCAAGTGGGTGAAGGTGCGAGCGAGTGGTCCATCGGCAGCGATGCCGCGCGAGACATCGTTCTGCGCGGAGACGGTGTGTCGAGCTATCACGCCAAAATCGTACATGACAGCGGGCGTTGGAAGCTGGTGGACCAGATGTCGGCCAATGGCTCGTTCATCAACAACGACAAGGTCGTCACGGCGTTTCTGAACCCGAACGATAGGATCAAACTCGGGACGGTGGAATTCGCCATTGTGTTTCCAGGCAAAGGCGGGAAAGCGTCGTCCGGCACCAAGCCGTCTGGCAAGAAAAGCGGTGGCAGCGCGGCTGTGGGCATCGCGGTGTTCGCTGGTGTGCTTGTCATGCTTGGCCTGGCCTATTACTTCCTGTTCTAGGCTGGTGGCCTGACTGTGTTCCTATGCAGCGCTTAATGGACATCATTCGCGAGCTGAAACGCCGCAAGGTGTTTCAGGTTGCGAGCATCTACCTGGTCACTGCTTGGGGCGCATCTTTAGGAGCTGCCGAACTACTGCCTGCGTTTGGCGCGCCGGATGGTGCGGTGCGTGCGTTTGTCATCGTCCTGTTGCTGGCGTTTCCTGTGGTTGTGGCCCTTGCCTGGTACTTCGAGATCACCGACAAAGGCGTTGTTCTTGACAGCACCGCCCGCGAGGCTGAAACGGAGTCTATGGACCGGCGCGCCCAGACGACGATGATAGCGATGGCGCCTGGTACGCACTCGCAGCTGAACGTGCGCTGGGAAGACGCCGGCCGCGATCAGCTACGAACGTTTGCGACACCGTTCGAGATGGGACGTGATGCGGCTTGCGACGTATCCACCCTGGATCCGCGAGCGAGCCGACGGCACGCCCGCATCGAGCCACGTGCTGATGGGTGGTGGGTGGTGGATCTGGAAAGCCGCAACGGTGTGTTGCTGGATGGGCGCAAGGTGGCGGTAGCCCCGCTGCCGCTGGACTGTTCGCTTCAGCTCGGCATCGACGGCCCCACCTACCGCTTGCAGGTGGAAGACCGTCTTGCCGAAACACGCTTGTCGCAGGTGGGAGAAGACCCGGCCTAGGCTCCCTAGAACGACCCGCGAATGCCGATGGTGATGACGTTGGCGCTCACATCTTCCATACCGAGCAGGCTGTTGAACTGCGCGAATGCTGCGATGTTGTTGCCGAATTGCGCGCTGACGCCCACGGTGACATCGAAATAGTTGTCGTCCGGATCATCCGTGGGGATCAGGAAGTTGTCGGTCGACCCCTGAAAGGTGTCGGTCGGGCCGATGATGGTCAGCGTGTAGCGCGCGTTCAGATCGCGTGAATCGTTGTCGAGCTCATGGCGGAATTCGACGCTGGCGTAGGGAACCAGCACGCCGCGTTCCGTATTGATGGCGCGGCGCACGGCAGCACCGATCATCAGCTCCTGCGAATCGATGTCCTGGTCGCCGAAGGACAGTCCCAGCGGTGAGCCGGTTTCGACGAACCGGTCGATCTCGAGGTTGGAGTGCTCGAGGCCGCCATAGAGATCCCAGCTCGTCGCACCCTCGCCGAACGACCAGCCCGCCTGGATCTGCGCGGAGAACTGCTCCGTGTCGGTGCTCGACTTCAGCGTGCCGCTGGTTCCGGGCAGGCGAATCGAGGTCAGCGGTACACTGACGCTGCGATCCATGTCGATCTCGCCGCGGCCGAAACTTGCGATGGCGCTTGCGAAGAAATTGCTCTGTGCGTAGTTCAGGAACAGGGAAAGCGATTCGCTATCCACATCCATGCCACCGCCGGACACCGACTGCACGCCTGCGGCACTTTCCCGATCGAAATCGATCTCCGCACGATGGATGTTGATGCTTGCACCGCCCACCAGCGCATCATTGAACGCGTAATCCGCGCCGAACACGAAACCATAGGAGTCGGACTCGTAGCCGTTTTCGTTAGCGGTTCGATCACGCTCGCCCCAGCCGTATTCGACATTGGCGAACCAGGCCCAGCCGCTATCGCCGTCGCCTTCGCCCGCCGCGCCGCCGTAGAGGTCCGAGTATCCGTTGGCATCTCGATCGTCTGCCACGGAGATGACATCCACGCCCTGCAGGTTGAACGACAGTCCGCTGACGCGCGCACCACGGCGGATGGCGCTCAGCCGGCCAGCGAGAGATTTGAACTGCGACGTAGAACCCTCAGTGGCATAGCGGCCCTGAGTGGATGCTTCTTCGCCAGTGAACTGTTGCAGCAGCGCAAGGTACTGAGCCGCCGCTGCAGCTCCCGAGTTGGAAAGACCGTATGCGTCTGCAGCCGGAGGTACGGCGTCGGGATTGGGTGTGGGATCCAGGAAGAATGCCTGCTGCGTCATATCTGCGCATCGGGCATTGAGTTCCAACTGTCCAGCGCTCTTTTGCGCCGCAGGTGTGATGTCCAATGACACGCACGTGACGTAGATCGCGTCTGCCGCGCGAATCTGCAGCTCGTTTCCGCCGAGATCGCGGATGGCATCGCCTAGATCCGTTGCGTGGCTTACCCCCGCCAAAGCAATAGCGGCGGCTGCCGTAGCGGCCGCTGATAGTTTCATTGTCATTCCTGACTCCATCCAGATGGGTTCTATAGAACGCGCACCACTGTCCGGCAGTGATGGTTGTGCCTCTGCTCCGAAAAAACACTATCACAGAGGCCGTTAAGTGGCGCAAGTGCGAGTGTGATTGCCGCGCTCCCCGCCGGTACAATGCCCGGCTTGGGCGGGAGGGCACCGGTGAGCGACGATCCGGACGAGACCATCATCAATGACCCGGATGACGATGTAACCCGCATCGTCATTCGCAGGACACAGTACGCGCTCGCCGCGGGCGATGTGCTGCGTGAACGGTTCGTGGTGGAACGCATGCTCGGCGAGGGCGGCATGGGGCAGGTGTTTCTGGCCCAGGACCGGCAGGCAGAGAAATCGAATCCCTACGTTGCGCTCAAGCTGCTGGGTGGTGAGTTCAAGGAGCACCCCCAGGCGTTCGCGGCGTTGCGCCGTGAGGCCATGCAGTCTCGAAGGTTGACGCACCCGAACATCGTTGCGGTGTACGACTTCGATCGTACGGACGAGCACGTGTACATGGTGATGGAGTTTCTCGAGGGAAACTCGCTGGACGTATTCATCGCCAACCACCCGCAAGGCAACGACCTGACGACCGTGTGGCCCATCATCCAGGGCTGTGGAGAGGGGCTCGAGTACGTACACCGGCAGAACATCGTGCACGCCGACTTCAAACCCAGCAACGTCTTCCTCACGGAAAATGGCGATGTCAAAGTGCTGGATCTCGGCATCGCACGTACGCTGGATGAAAGCCAGGCTGCCGCCGGCACCACGCGTTTCGACCCCGATGCGCTCGGCGCGCTGACGCCGCAGTACGCGAGTTGCGAAATGTTCGAGGGGTTAACGCCCGCGCCCCAGGACGATCTGTATGCGCTTGCCTGTGTCGCCTACGAGCTGCTTACGGGACAGCACCCCTATCAGCGTAAGGCGGCAATTGAGGCGCGTGCCAACTCCATGGAGCCTGCGCGGCCGCCGGGGCTGAAGAGCCGTCAATGGAAGGCGTTGAAGTCCGGTCTTGCGCTACGCCGTGCGGACAGGCCAGTCAGCGTGCAGGAGTTTCTCGATGGCCTGTCGCCCGAGAAGAAAAGCGGCTCGCCGCTACCCTGGATCGCGCTGTCCGCTGTGGTTCTCGTAGTGGCTGGTGCGCAGCTCTACCTGCAGTTTCGTGTAGACGATGACGCGCTCATCAACGACATTCTCGAGCAGTATCCTGTTGAGCTGGCAGAGATCGGCTCTCCGGAGCAGATGCGTTTGCAGGAGGATATGTCGGCGACGATTTCCGAGATGGGGCTTGGAGCGCTCGACCGCGGTGATTACGAACGCGCCCTGGGTATTCTTCTGAAAGGGCCGAGCTCAGCGTTTAAGGCCTACCGGGAGATACTGACCCGTTCGGACGACGTTGAAACCCGCTGGCGTGCAGCGCAGGGTGTGCTGGCACTGCTACGGCGGTTCGAAGCTGCGGCGCAGTCCCTTGAGGAAGCGGACGCGGAGCTCGCGCAGCGGGCTGTGCTGGTGTGCGGTGCGCTCAAGGTCGCTCGTGAGCCTGCGCTGGAGGATCGCTTTGCTGCATTGCGTGCCGAGAACTCAGATGCATTGATGGCTGTGGACGATTGCCGCGACGTGCTCGACAGCGGCCGCGTCCGGCGCTGAGCCACGTGCCTGTAAACGCTGCCTGGGTCCTTGCAACTCTCCTGTTGAGCGCCGGCTGCAGTGCTGTGCAGCAACAGGTGATTGAAGGGGCAGCTTTCCGGCACGTGGTGTTGAGCGCAGATCTCGAAGACGCAAGCGATCCGGTGCATCTTTATATTGCCGGCGATGGTCGACCTTTCGTGCGGCCGGACCAGCCTGCGGCCGACCCGACAGTGCCACTTCCCCTTGCCTACGAACTCATGATCAAGGATGAGGCCGCGCGGGTGCTGCTCGGCAGGCCCTGTTATCACGGCATGGCTGCGCGCGAGCGCTGCTCGCCCGGTTGGTGGACGCAGTCCCGCTATTCGGAGGAGGTGGTGCAGAGCATGGTAGTGGCGGCCCAGCGGCTACTACGCGGGAGATCCGTGCTCCTCATCGGCCACAGCGGCGGTGGCGCGCTTGCACTGCTCATGGCTGCAAGGCTCGACCACGTGGCAGGTGTGGTAACGATCGGTGCAAACCTGGACATCCACGCCTGGGCGGACTGGCACGGCTACACGAAGCTCAGCGCATCATTGCAACCACTCGATGTCCTGCAGGCGCTGCAACATGTACCGCAACAGCACTATTGGGGGAGCGATGACCAGGTGGTGCCGCCTGCGTCGCAGAAAAACGTTCGCATGCAGCTTGGCGAGCGTGCGTGCGTTGTTGCCAGCTTCGACCATCAATGCTGCTGGCGTCGACGCTGGTCGGATATCCTCGCTCGATTCCCGGCTTCGATTTGCACCGCCACGGCCGCTCGGAGCATAGTAGAGCCGTAAGCAGCGAAACATCATCACGGAGGACAGGATGCGTGCAGGGTTGCCATACGCGGGGGTCGCACTCGCCCTGTTTGCGGCGTTGCCCGCAGCCACATCAACCAGCGCTGAGGTCGATATGGCCGCGGCGACGCGGGAGTATCAGATCGTTCCGTGCCTGTTGCCCGCGCGGGTACGCAAGCTCGGCAACATGGTGTACCCGGAGCGGCGCCGTCTGGTGGAAACCAGCGCTCGTCAGTGCGAGCTTCGCGGCGGTGAGTACACGTTCTACGACCGCGCCCAGCCCGACAGTGCTGCGGAGTTCTTCAAGAAGCTGGCGGACGAAGGTGACCTCGATGCGCAGGTCAGCCTGGGTGACGTTTATCAGTACCTCTACACGCCGCCGCGTTATGAAGACGCGGCGCAATGGTACGCGAAGGCTTCAGAGGCAGGCAGTAAGAAGGCAAAGATGCAGCTCGCGCGGCTGTATGAACGTGGCCTTGGCACGCAGCAGGATGGGCTGCTGGCCGTCAACCTGTGGCGGGAGGCTACCGGCGCGGGTGAGGAGCTTGTGCTGGCATCGGAGCTGGAGGCTGCTCGCACTGCCGCCGATGAGCGGATAGCCCAGCTCACCGAGCAGCTGCAGCGGCGCAGCGAGGAAGCAGAGCAGGCGCGGCAACTTCTGGCCGCGGCACAATCGGAGGTGGCAGAGCGTCGAGGTGCACTGGCGGCGGCGCAGCGTGAAGCAGACGCGCTTCGTCAGAAAGTCGCCGAGGCGCAAGCGGGCAATCCGGAGGAGCTCGCGCAGCTGCGCATGCAGCTCACCGCGCAGCAACGCACCATTGACGACCAGCGATTCCAGATCGAGTCCATGGAGGATGATCTCGGCGTGCAGGAGTCGCAGCTTGCCGCCAGTTTGAAGCGGGTCGAAACGCAGAATCGGCGGCTGACTCAGGAACTCGAGCGCGTCAACGCGCAGGCGGACCAGCAGCTTGCCGATGCGATGAGCCAACTCGAAGCCAAGGATGCTGAGCTGGCCCAGCTGGCCGAAGATCTGGTGGCGGCGCGGGCCTCCTTGAATGACTCTGACGGAGCATACAGCGCACTGGTTGCACAGCTCGAAGAGAGCCGCAAAGCAGCGGCCCAGGACGATGCTGAGGCTGCGCGCAGGGTTGCCGAGCTCGAGAGCCAGCAGGCGGAGCAGGCGTCGCGTCTGCAGGCGCAGCGAGCCCGTGCCGAAGAACTCGAGTCTGCGCTTGCTACGGCGACCCAGGAGGCTCAGAGCCTGCGCGGGCAGCTCGACAATCAGATCAACGAGACATCCGAAGCGCAGGCGCAGTTTGCCAAGGCCGAAGCGGAACTGTCCGGTGTGCGCGCCGAGCTTGCGGCCCGGACGCAACGCATGGAACAGGCTGCCGAACAGCTCGCGGCGCTCGAGCGCGAACGCAATGACCTGCAGGCGCGACTGGATCGTGGCATTGCCGATGGTCAAACATCCAACAGCGCTCTGGAAACGCAGCTTGCGCAACGTGAATCGAAGTTGAGGGAACAGCGGGCGACCATCGCCGGGCTGCAGGCGGAGATCGAAGACTATCGGGGACAGATTCAGGAGATCAACGTACGCCGCGCGTCCTATGTCACGCGCTCGCCTATGGAAGATACGTCGAAGATTCGTCTTCCACGCAACGTGAAGGTTGGCCGCTACCACGCCGTGGTTATCGGCAACAACGACTATCAGTACCTCACCGATCTGGATAATGCACAGAACGACGCCCGCTCGGTGCATGAGCTGCTGGAGAACGACTATGGCTTTCGTTCCAAGCTGCTGATGGACGCCTCGAGGCTTGACATGTTTCAGGCGATCGCCGAGCTGATGGAGCTGACCGGCCCCGATGATCTCGTGCTCATCTACTATGCAGGGCACGGCTATCAGGTGGGCGGACAGAGCTACTGGTTGCCAGTAGAAGTGGCGTCCCGCCAGCAGGCGCCGGGTGCGGGGCTTTCCTCGGAGGAGATCGCCAACTGGATCAAGAACATTCCGGCCCGTCACGTGATGATCATCGCCGACTCGTGCTATTCCGGCGCTGGCATCGAAACCGCGGGAGGCTTCAAGTACAGCGCCGAAGACCTGGAAATGATGCTGCCGTTTCTCATCCGCAGCCGCTCACGCACCATGCTCACCTCCGGTGGTGACGGCCCGGTGATGGACGGCGGCGGTGAAGGCGAACACTCGGTGTTCACTCGGGAGCTGCTCGGCGTGCTTAAGGAAAACAAGGGCGTGCTGCATGGTGAGCAGATGTATTCGTACATGATGGATCGCGTGAAGTTCACCGTTGAGGGTGATGCCATCAATCAGACGCCGACGTTTGGCAGTATCGAGCGGGCGGGTCACGAAAGCGGACAGTTCGTGTTCATGCGCAAGCGAGAGCGTTCCTGACAGATGGCTGATCTCGTCGGTGAGACCATCGGTGCCTACCGCATCGTCGAGCGTCTCGGCAGAGGCGGCATGGCCGATGTGTACAAGGCCTTTCATACCGAGCTCGAGGTGTATCGGGCGATCAAGTTCATACGCCCGGAGTTCGTTACCTCGGATGACTTTCGCGCGCGCTTCCGCAAGGAGGCGCAAGGTGTGGCCAAGCTGCGGCATCCGAACATCGTGCAGATTCACGATTTCGGGGAAGACGACGGCCGCTACTACATGGTCATGGAGTTCATCGACGGGCGCACGCTTAAAGAGATTCTGAGCGCATCCAAAGGCGGGTTGCCCATCGACGAAAGCCTTTCCCTCGTCCGCGCGGTGGCAGGCGCGCTCAGCTACGCGCACGACCAGGATCTCGTGCATCGGGACATCAAGCCGGACAATGTCATGATCGACGGCGGTGGCCGTCCGGTGCTCATGGATTTCGGCATTGCCAAACTGCTGACCACGGACACGCAGCTCACCCAGACCGGCATGGGCATCGGCACGCCCGCCTATATGGCACCGGAACAGGCCAAGGCGCTCGAGGTCGGGCCGCCCGCGGATATCTACGCGCTCAGCATCGTTCTGTTCGAGATGCTCACCGGGCGCGTGCCCTTCAGCGCCGACACGCCGATGGCGGTGATGCTCAAGGCGCTGAGCGATCCCATGCCCATGCCGCGCCAGTTCAACGCGGATATCAGCGAGGACCTGCAGGCGGTCATCCTCAAAGGAACGGCGAAGGAACCCCAGCAGCGCTATCAGAATGTGGCGGCTTTTCTGCAAGCACTTGACGCGGTGGATGGCGCCGGTGCGAAACGGGCGACGGCACCGATATCGGCGGGTGTCCTCAACGAGGCCGCACCTGCGTCACCCGCGCGCAAACGTGTGCTGCCGTTGGCGCTCATCGGCGGGCTCCTGCTGGCGCTGGGCGCGGGCTATGTCTATCTGACGCCGGGTGACGCTCAGGCTCCGATCGGTGCGCAGGCGGAAGTCGTTGCGACGGATACGCGACCCTCGGCCGCGGAGAGGGCTGTGGACAATCGCGGTGATGTTGCGCCAGTGCCCGCTCCCACAGTGCCTCAAGCAAGCACCGGTGATTCAGTAATCGCCTCCATCAATCGCAGCATCGAAGCAGATGAGACCATACGCCAGAGCGTGCGGTTGGCTGCGGGCGACGTGCTGTTCCTCGACGTGCACGAAACGGCGCACACCACAGACTTCGAGTTGTGGGCGTCAGGTGCCCGCAAGGCGATCATCGACACCTATAGCGATCGTGGGCCCGTGCGCATCGAAGCGGCTGGCGATTACGAGTTCTCGGCAACCATGCGGTCCAGCCGCTCGGGCCGCGTCGATGTAGAGCTGCTGCGGCTAGCGCTTCCGGAGATCGATCTCGGCGTGGTTCAGCCCAATGAATACATCGCATCAGGCACCGAACTGCCGGGCCAGGAAGTTCGCGCCACCGTCGAGCTTGCAGCGGACAGCACCGTGTTTCTTGACGTCGTAAAGTCCGAGATGGTCACCGACTTCAGCCTGACCGCTCCCGATGGTCGCACCGTGGTCTTCAAGAGTTACACGGATCAGGGGCCGTTGGTGGCGGCGCAAGCCGGCACCTACACGTTGCGCGCCGATCCGCGCGGCGACGATGTCGGCCGGTTCGAGATCAACCTGCACGTGCTGAACCCACCGGTCATCGACGATGGTCCGTATACCCCCGGTTCGGTGTTAGGCGGTGCGACACGCCAACCGGGACAGCTGGCGGAGCGGCAGGTGGCGCTTGCGGATGATGCGGTGATCTACCTCGATGTGCTCACGTCTTCGTCCGTTGTGGACTTCGAACTCATGGCGCCGGACGGGCGTACCAAAGTGTTTCGGTCGTACAACGACCAGGGGCCCTTGCAGGTTGAGCGCGGCGGATTGCATACATTGCGCATCGATCCGCGCGGTGACAAGGCAGCCTCCTACGAAGCCGTGCTGCACGTTCTTGATCCTCCGATCATCACCGGCGATGCGATAGCAGCGGGTTCCACGGTTTCCGGGCGTACCGAGCAGCCGGGTCAGGTGGTACACCATGCAGTGGACCTGTCGCCTGGCAGCTGGCAGTTCGAGCTCCTCGAATCCTCGGGCGTCACCGATTTTCGGCTGGTCGACGTGGCATCCGGGGAGGTGGTGATGAATACCTATGGACGCAAAGCGTCGCTGCAGTTGGTTGATGGAGCGCATCGTCTCGAAGCGGATCCGCGTTCTGACAACCTGGGCCGCTACGTTCTACGCTTCGTTCCCGGCGGTTGATCGCGCCTCGCAGAACCTTTTTACGGTTCGCCGGTCGAAGCTCGAAAGTGGCTGGAGTGCGGTCATGGGCTTTCAACCTTCGAGCAACATTACGGAACAGATCGCTGATCATCTCGCCTGGGAGATTGCCTCGGGACGCATTGGCGATCGCGCGCGCATTCAGGAACTGAAGCTGGCCCGTGTGCTGGGTGTTTCCCGCGGTTCCGTGCGGGAAGCGTTGCTCGTGCTGCAGGGCCGCGGTCTGGTAGATCTGGTGCCGCGTCGCGGAGCGACGGTACGCCCCTTGAGCGCAGCGGCTGTTCAGGACTTTGGGTCGCTGTTTGCCGACCTGCTACTTCGGGCACTGGATCGGCTCGAACCCTACCCCGCGGCGGGCGCTGCGCGAACCCTCGATGTGCTGTGCACGGCCTCCAAGGCGGACGACGTGGAAGCAGTTCTGCGGGCGCGCGACGCCTTTCTCCGAGCGCTGCTGGACAGCAGCC
>JAUILW010000058.1 GCA_030432795.1 Gammaproteobacteria bacterium | reverse complement strand
GTCGCTACGGACACCTTCACCCAGGCGGACATCGATGCGGGCCTTGTGACCTACGACCACAATGGATCGCAGACCAGCGCAGATAGCTTCGACTTCACCGTGGATGATGGAGAAGGTGCCACGTCTTCCGGCACGTTCAACTGGACTGTCAGCAACGTCAACGATCTGCCATTCCTCAACATGAGCACTGGCAGCGCCGGCTTCACGGAGAATGCAGGCCCGGTGATCGTCGACCCATCCGTTACCGTCACCGATGCAGACCTGCTCGACTTCGACGGCGGCGTGCTGACGGTATCCCTGGTACTCGGCGGCACGGCAAACGACCGGCTGGTCGTGCTGCATGAAGGCACCGGAGCAGGCCAGGTGAACGTGGTGGGCAACACCATATCCATTGACGGCGCGCAGATCGCATCCTTCTCCGGTGGTGCTGGCGTTGGTGATGACCTGTTGATCACTTTCAATACCAATGCCTTTGCCAATGACGTGCAGGCAGTAGCACGACGCATCGCCTTCAACAATGTCTCGGACAACCCTTCAGCCGATGTCCGTGCAGTCGCCATGCAGGTCACCGACGGCGATGGCGGTACAAGCCTCGCCGATCAGCGCGTGGTGACGGTAGCACCGGTCAACGACGCACCGAACGGGGCGAATAACACCATAATCACCGGCGAAGACACCGACTACGTCCTCGGTGTCGTCGACTTCGGTTTCTCTGACCCAGTGGAAGGTGACGCCTTCTCGGCCGTGGTCATCACCACCGCACCAACAAACGGCGTTCTCTACAACGACGCCAACGGCAACGGCGTGGTGGACGGCGGCGAAGCGCTCACGGATCTCGATGTGGTAACCGTCGCCGATATCACCGCCGGCCAGCTCAAGTTCCAGCCGGCGGCCAATGCCAACGGCACCGGCTACGACAGCTTCACCTTCCAGGTGCGCGACGACGGCGGCACCGCTAACAGCGGCGTGGATACCGATCCGACCCCGCGTACCATGACCATCAATGTCACCGCCGTGAACGACGAGCAGGTGCTCGCCACCAACACCGGGGACACGGTCGCCGAAGGCTCCACCGGTAACGTCGTCACCACGGCCATGCTCGATACGACGGACATCGACAACACGACGGCGCAGCTCGTATACACCGTCGATGTCGGACCAACAAACGGCACGCTTAGGCTCAACGGCACCGCGCTTGTCGCTACGGACACCTTCACCCAGGCGGACATCGATGCGGGCCTTGTGACCTACGACCACAACGGATCGCAGAACGTCACCGATAGCTTCAACTTCACCGTGGACGACGGCACAGGCGCCACCTCCTCCGGCACTTTCAACTGGAGCGTTACCAACATCAACGATGCGCCCAGCGGTGCCGACAACACCGTTGTCACCAACGAGGACACCGACTACGTCTTTGCCGCCGGTGACTTCGGCTTTACAGACCCAACGGAAGGTGACGCCTTCTCGGCGGTGGTCATCGCTACCGCACCGACGAACGGCGTTCTCTACAACGATGCCAACGGCAACGGCGTGGTGGACGGCGGCGAAGCGCTCACGGATCTCGATGTGGTAACCGTCGCCGATATCACCGCCGGCCAGCTCAAGTTCCAGCCGGCGGCCAATACCAACGGTACCAGCTACGACAGCTTCACCTTCCAGGTGCGTGACGACGGCGGTACCACGGGCGGCGGCGTGGATACCGACCCGACCCCACGCACCATGACCATCGATGTCACCGCTGTGAACGACGAGCAGGTGCTCGCCACCAACACCGGGGACACGGTCGCCGAAGGCTCCACCGGTAACGTCGTCACCACGGCCATGCTCGATACGACGGACATCGACAACACGACGGCGGAACTCGTCTACACGGTCGATACGGCACCAACAAACGGCACGTTGCGGCTCAACGGCACCGCGCTTGTCGCTACGGACACCTTCACCCAGGCGGACATCGATGCGGGGCTCGTGACCTACGATCACAACGGATCGCAGAACGTCACCGATAGCTTCAACTTCACCGTGGACGACGGCACAGGCGCCACCTCCTCCGGCACTTTCAACTGGAGCGTTACCAACATCAACGATGCGCCCAGCGGTGCCGACAACACCGTTGTCACCAACGAGGACACCGACTACGTCTTTGCCGCCGGTGACTTCGGCTTTACAGACCCAGCGGAAGGTGATGCCTTCTCGGCAGTGGTCATCACCACCGCACCGACAAACGGCATTCTCTACAACGACGTCAACGGCAACGGCGTGGTGGACGGCGGCGAAGCGCTCACGGATCTCGATGTGGTAACCGTCGCCGATATCACCGCCGGCCAGCTCAAGTTCCAGCCGGCGGCCAACGCCAACGGTACCGGCTACGACAGCTTCACCTTCCAGGTGCGCGACGATGGCGGTACCACGGGCGGTGGCGTGGATACAGACCTCACACCCCGTACCATGACCATCGATGTCACTGCTGTGAACGATGAGCAGGTGCTCGCCACCAACACCGGCGCCAGCGTTTCGGAGGGCTCCTCCGGCAACGTCATCACGACAGCGATGCTCGAAACCATCGACATCGACAACACCGCCGGGCAACTCGTCTACACCGTGGACTTCGCCCCAGCCAACGGCACCCTGCGCCTCAACGGCACGGCGCTCACCGCCACCGACACGTTCACCCAGGCAGACATCGATGCAGGGCTCGTCAGCTACGATCACGACGGATCGCAGACTGCGAGCGATAGCGTCAATTTCACCGTGGACGATGGCGCCGGCACCACTGCTAACGGCACGTTCAACTGGATTGTTACGAACGTCAACGACGCACCCAGCAACCTACAGCTCAGCAATGCGTCTCTGGATGAGTTCACCGATACCACCGCCGGCACCGTAGTGGGCACGCTCAGCGCATTCGATTCGGATCCCGGTGCCACGCTCACGTACACCATCGCTGGTGGCCTCGACGCAGATGTGTTCACCATCGCAGGCACAGACCTGATCCTCAGCGACGGCATCCTCGACTTCGAAACCCAGGCGAGCTACGAGGTGCGGGTGCGTGTCACCGATGAGCTTGGCCTCAGCAGTGAGGTGGACTTCACCATCTCCGTGAACGACCTCAACGATGCGCCCCAGACCGCCGTCGACCAGTTGACCACCAATGAAGACACCGATCTCGTGATCGATGCCCTCACCGATCTGATCAGCAATGACAGCGACCAGGACGGACAGGTCTTGACGCTCAGCAGCGTCAGTCAGCCCGCTAATGGCGTGCTGATGGACAATCTCGACGGCACATATACTTACCGGCCCAACGCAAACTACAACGGACCGGACTCGATTCAGTACATTGTCACCGATGGCATCGCCACAACCACCGGCACCCTGCAGATCGATGTGCTGCCCATCAATGACGCACCAGACATCGCCGTTGCCTCCCCGACCGTCGTTGCGGAGAACTCGCAGTTCGTAGCTGACGTTGCCGCCGTGGACGTAGAGAACGATGTCGTGACATTCAGCCTCTCCGGCATCGATAGTGCCGCGTTCACTATCGACCCGGTAACCGGGAGGCTCCAGTTCAATGCGGCACCAGACTATGAAGCGCCTGCAGACGCCAACGGTGACGGTCGTTACGAGCTCAGGATCACCGCAACCGATGCTCTGGGCGCGAGCGCGTATCGCGACGTAGTCGTCGACCTGACAAATGTCAACGAATCGCCGTCCGTCGATGATGACACGTACGCGATCGGCGAATCCTATACCGGCCCCATCGGCGAGATTGTGATCAGTGACCCCGACACCGGGGACAGCCTGGAGGTCACCATCACCGGCGGATCCGGGGCGTCCATGTTCGAGATCGATCAGCGAACCGGTGCAGTAATCGCCAACACGCCGGTACGTGCAGGCGTGTACACCCTGGATGTGATGGTCACCGATAGTGCCGGCGCCACCTCGAACGGCACCCTCACGGTGACTGTGCTCGAGCAACGGGTCATCACGCCCACCCAACCAGAGCAGCCCACGGAACAGACGGTCCAGCAGCCTCCGTCGCAGGCACCTCAAGAGGACAGCGATGCAGCTGATCAGCGGGAAACCACAGATCTAAGCGACGAAGCAAACGACGAAGACACAGATACGGCCCAACAAACGACGGCAGAGCCCGACCTGCCGATCGATGACATCGACAGCGAGGCCGTTCCGCCGCCGCCGGAGTTGGAGATTGCCGACACTGCCTCGAACGCCATCTCCCGCCCTGGCCTGCTGATCTCTCTGCAGTCGAACAACCACGCCCAGGTCATCGAGCTGCTCCTGGAAGTCGCCGACGACATCGTCCAGGCGGCCTTCGAAGGCACGACGTTCAGCAGCCAGTTGACCGCCGATATCGTGACGATTTCACCCTCATTCGTGGAAGACATCGCACGGACCCGCGCTGATGTGGACAACTCCGACGACACGGATGGAGCTACCAACCTGGTTGTGCAATCCACCGCCGTTGCGACCCTGTCCCTCACTGCCGGTTTCGTGACGTGGTTACTACGTACAGGCTCCCTTGTGGCTACAGTGTTGTCGACGACCCCCATCTGGCGACCGTTCGACCCGATTCCGGTACTGGCGGCGCGAGCGCGGGACGAACGCGGTGCGGACAAGGACAATACGCGTGCTTAGTACCCTGATGAACATCTGGCGATCAAGGCTGTTCAAGCTGACGATCAGCATTCTACTTCTCACGTTGAGCGTGATGATGTTCGCAGATTTCTTCAAGCTGCGCGGCGATGTGGACGCCGGAATACGCGACGCCCGCAAAGCTATGTCGGAGGCACTGGCCGTGCAGCTGACCGTGCTGGCTGGAAGCGGCAACGAGCAGGCCATCCGCCAAACGGTGGATGCGTTCGTAACCCGGAGTACGGACGTTGGCGCTGCGCGCCTGACGACTACGAATGGAACCACCATGGCCGCTAGTGGCGATCTGAACCAGCTGAGCACGGACACTGAGTCAACGCTCTCTCAAATGGTGGTTCCCATCTTTCAGAACGATCGACGCTGGGGTGAGGTGCGCGTGGCCTTCGCGGAGACACAGGATCTTGCAAAACAGCTCACCTACTTCGGTTTCATCGGCATCTCCTGCTTTGTTCTGTATCTTTTGTTTCTTCGCAAGGCGCTCAATCAGATTGACCCAAGCCAGGTAGTTCCCGGTCGCGTCAACAACGCATTCAACCTCCTGTCGGAAGGGATCGTCATCCTCGACACCAAGCTGCAGGTGATGCTCGCGAACGATGCCATGGGACGCATCATCAGACGCACGCCCGGCGACTTGATGGGCCAGCATATCGATGAGTGGCCGTGGGAGTTCGCGGAAGACCAGCTCGCGCCATGGCGCATCGCCCTGGAAGATGGTGGAACTTATGCATCACAGGAGCCGCTGACGCTGCGCACCCCGGACAAGCAGAGCCGGCGATTGATCGTCAATTGCGCGGTGGTCGGGGCGGGTGAAGACGAAAAAGCAAAAGGTCTTCTGGTGACATTCGACGACATGACGGCAATCGAAGAGAAAAATCGCGATCTGCAGGATGCGCTGCGCCTGCTCAAGCACTCGCAGGTGTCCATCCAGGAGAAGAACAAAGAACTCGAAGCACTGGCCACTCAGGACCCGTTGACCGGGGTCAACAACCGACGTGCGCTCCTGGCCCGCCTGGCAACCGACTTCGCCAAGTCCATGCGCGAGGACCGGCCGCTCTCCGTCATCATGGTGGATATCGACCACTTCAAGAGCATCAATGACACCTTCGGACACGTGGTAGGGGACGATTGCATCCGCGTGGTCGCCAACACGCTGGCCGCTCAATGCCGCGAATACGACCTCGTGGGGCGTTACGGCGGAGAGGAATTCGTCGTGGTTCTGCCCGATCTCACAGCCCAACAGGCACACGAGGTGGCAGAACGCATGCGATTGCAGATCGCCGACGCCGCAACCAACGAGAACCTGCCCCTGCAGGAGATGACGGCGAGCCTCGGCGTGGCATGCACCGACTCCATGCCAGACGACTACATGGCCCTCATCGACCACGCCGACCAGGCGCTGTACGCAGCAAAACAAGGCGGCCGTAACCGCAGCATCATATTCGACTCGAGGGTGACCAAGATCAAGCCCGAAGCCGGAGCCACCGCCGAAGTGGAAAGCGATCGCCGCTCTCAGAAGGTCTGAGTGAGAAACCGAACCGCCAGGTAGAGTACCGACGGCGCCAGCAGGCAGCCGACGCCGGTATAAAACGTGGCCGTCATCGCCCCATAAGGCACCAGTTTCGGATCTGTCGCCGCAAGCCCACCTGCCACGCCACTTGTGGTGCCCATGAGACCACCGTAGACCATGGCTGACTGCGGATTGTCGAGGCCAATGAAGCGCGCCACCAGCGGCGTGCCGACCATGACCAGCACCGATTTCACCAAGCCCGCAGCAACGCTCAGCGCGATGACGTCAGAAGCAGCGCCCAGCGCCGTACCGGTCACCGGACCGACGATGTACGTAGCCGCACCCGCACCGATGGTGCTGATGGACACCGCATCTGTGTAGCCGAACGCCACCGCCACCAGCGCACCGACGGCAAACGAGATCACCACACCCAGCACGATGGATACCGCACCCAGCAGTCCAGCTTCGCGAATGGCGCGCAGGTCCGCGCCAAATGCGGTGGCAACGATGGCGAAGTCTCGAAACATGGCGCCGCCGAGCAGCCCTACCCCGGCAAGCAAGGGTACGTCGGCCACCCCCTTGCTGCCGCCGGTGTGCATACCACCCATGTAGGCAAGCAGCAACCCCACGGTAATCGCGATGGCGGAGCCTTCGATGCGCCCGCCGGTGAGTACCCGCGAAAACCAGTAAGAAGCCGCCATCACTAGGCCAACGAAGACAAACGCGGTGATGAGCCCGTTCTTTATCAGTACCTGGGCGATCAACTCCATTACGACGGGTCCCGCTCACGCCGCCCGGCCAGGCGCGTGAACACCGGGATGAGCGCAAAGCTGACCACCACTGCGCCGACGCCTGCGATCACCGCCAGCCAGCCCGATGAGACCGCAGCCACCACGTTCTGTTTGGCGGCCATGGCGATGACGATGGGAATGTACATCGCCGCCCAGAATTTCACGCCGCTCTCGGTGGCCGGATTCAGCGCGAAGCGTTCACGAGAGATATTGGCGAGCACGAGGAGCAGCAGCATGGCGATGCCCACGCCACCAACATTGGCCTGCACGCCGAGCAGCGCGCCCAAGGCATCCCCCGCCACCATGCCGATCAGCATGCTGGCCGCCAGCAGCGCCACACCATAGACCACCACGTCAGACGAGCCGCGGCGGGTGCAGAAGATTCCAGCGACTCGCCTGCTCGTAGGCGAACGCCATCTGCAGCACGGCGAAGTCCCGGTACCGCGGGCCGATGATCTGCAGCCCCATCGGTAGACCCCGCTCTCCGAAGCCGGCCGGCACTGCCGCCACCGGGCATCCGGACAACGTGCCTGGCACGACGATCTCCATCCAGCGGTGATAGGTGTCCATCTGCCGTCCGGCAATCGCCTTCGGCCAGTGCGTGGTGGCCGCAAACGGAAACACCTGGGCCGTGGGCAGCACGAGAAAATCGAAGCGCTCGAACGCCGCCAGCACCGCGCCGTAGTAGCGGGCGCGTTCACGGGAGGCGCGCGCGACATCATCCGCGCTCAAGCCGGCTCCGCCTTCCACTTCCCAGACGAATTCAGGCTTGAGCTGCGCGCGCAGCGTGGGATCCTCAAAGAGTGCCAGCCCACGACCGCGGGCAATCCAGTGCCGGAACGTCAGCCAGGTCTGCCAGAGGCTGTCCATGGAAAAATCCAGGAGTGCTTCCTCCACCGCACAACCGATCGCACGGAAGCCATCCAGCGCCTTCTCGCAGAGGTCGAGCACGCCCGGCTCTGTCGCAAGATAACCATCAAAGTCACCAAGCCAGCCGACGCGGGCGCCGCGCCAATCGCGCGCCAGGGGCTGCAGGAACTGGTCGGTCGGTTCGTTGAGCGAAGACGGGCTTTTCGGATGGTATCCGGCCATGCTCGCCAACAGTCGCGTGGTGTCGCTGACATTGCGGCCCATGGGCCCGTTGCAGGGCAGCTCTTCCATGAAGCCGTCCGCCAGCGGCACGCGGCCGGGCGTTGGCCGGAAACCGATCACGTTGCAGAACGCCGCGGGGTTGCGCAGCGACCCCATCAGGTCGCTGCCATCCGCCACCGGCACGAGTTTCAACGCCAGTGCCGCAGCCGCACCGCCACTGCTGCCACCGGCGGTACTCTTACCGTCGTACGGGTTCAACGTGGCGCCGAACACAGGGTTGTAGCTCTGCGAGCCGAATCCGAACTCCGGCACGTTGGTTTTGCCGATGAAGATCGCTCCCGCCTCGCGCAGGCGGGCGATGTGCAGACTGTCTTCCGCTGCCACCTGATCGCGAAAGATCGGCGAGCCAAGCGTCGTCTTCATGCCTGCAGCATTGGCCAGATCCTTCACCGCATGGGGGAAGCCGTGCATCCAGCCCCGGTAGTGACCCCGGCCGAGATCCGCGTCAGCGGCACGGGCTTCCGCCAGCAGAGCGTCGGCGTCACGCAGGTTGACGATGGCGTTGTATCGAGGATTCACCTGCTCGATGTGCGCCAGATACGCCTGCATCACCTCGACACAGGATACCGACCGTGCGCGGATGGCGGCGGTCAGCTCCAGCGCCGACAGGCCAACGATGTCAGACGCTGCAAGAAGGGGGGGCAGCGTCGCTGCCGCGGTGGCCGCCATCGTGCCAGCCAGAAACGATCTGCGAGTGCTGTTCATCGCGCTAGCTGCCTTCTCTTCCCTCGTAAACGATGTTGCCTTCAAACAACGTCAGACGCACGCGGGTTTCGCCAATGTCTGTGGGGTCAACCTCAAGCGGGTTACGGTCCAGCACCACGAGGTCGGCTGATTTGCCCGTCTCGATAGCGCCAGCGAAATCTTCCAGGCCAAGTGCCGCCGCTCCGTCACGGGTATAGATTCGTAGCGCTTCCTGCACGCTGATGGCCTGCTCCGGCCATGCGACACCCGCATGTGTGGCGGCCGGGTGCGCCCGCGTCACCAGACTCTCAATACCCACCCAAGGGTTGATGTCTTCGGCAACCGACGGCCAGTCGGAGCCGGCCAGCACCGGCGCGTTGCTATCCAGCAGGTCCCGGTTCGGCCAGTAATCCTGCCCCCGCTCGCCAAGCGCTGCGCGCACGTCAGCGATAATGGCCGATGGAAACCACAAATACGGCGACAGATCTGCCACCGCGTTGAGCTCGGCGAACCGCGGGATGTCCTCTTCGGCTATGAAGCCCGCGTGGGCAAGCTCGTGACGGCGATCGCTCGCCCCGTTGGCCGCTCGAGCGGCGGCAATAGCGTTCAGCCCCTCGTGAACCGCGCGATCTCCAGCGGTGTGAATCTTCACCACGAAGCCCGCGGCGTCCAGGCGCACTACAGCATCCGCCAGCGCCTCCGGCTGCAGGTGCAGCGGCCCGTATACCGGCTCTTCACCTTCGTGGGCGGCTGCATACGGGGTCAGCATGGCGGCAGTGCGCGCGGTGGTGGGCACGCCATCGAGGAAAATCTTCACGAAGTTGGTGTGCAGGTGCTTGCTGGCGTAACGATCCCGCAGCACTTCGAGGGCTGCAACGTCTGTTTCGCCACCAACGGCCTGATCGAACAGACATGCCGCCACGTGCACCGTCAGGCCACTGTCCTGATCGATGCGCTGATAGGCGGCAAGCTCAGGCACGGACGCGCTGGCATCCTTGAAGCCGGTGACGCCGAATCGGTTGGCCTGTGCCTGAGCGTAGCGCGCGCCGGCCTCATAGTGATGCACCTCCCACGGCGGCAACGAACGATTGAGCGCATCGAACGTCTCGAAGAGCAGGCCGTTCAGCCGCTCGCCCGTCGCATCGCGGGCATATACGCCACCGGGTGGAGGTTCACTGCGCTCATCGATACCAAGCAGCGCCAGCCCGCGGGAATTTACCCAGAAGTTGTGCCCGGAATCGTCCTTCAGCGCGATGGCTTTGTCGCCGGAGATACGATCGAGCCAATCCCTCGGGTTGGCAATGCCGAACTGCTCGAAGAATCTGGGCGTCCACAAACCACCCTGAATCCACACCGTCGCATCGTCGGCCTGCGCAACGCAACCTTCAATGGTGCGCACCACCTCATCCGGGGGTGCCGCCGCGGAAAACCGACAGAAGTAGAGATCGATCACCCCACCCCAGGCGGGATGCGCGTGACCGTCGATGAGTCCCGGCATGGCAAAGGCGCCGTCCAGGTCGATGACCTCCGTGCGGTCGGAACGCAGCTTGTCAGTATCCTGCGCCGTCCCAACCGCGATGAGGCGACCGTCGCGCACAGCCACGGCCTCCGCCCAGGGCTGCGCCGGATTCATGGTGTAGATGCGGCCGCCGGTCAGGATACGATCCGCGGCCTGTGCATCCACCGCCTTGTCAGAACAGCCGAAGAGGAGCAGCGCCATCGCAAGGATGGCGCCGAGTTTGCGTAGCACGGTGCTACTGCGTGTTGTAGGTGAAGGTCAGACCGTACGTGCGCGGCAGGCCGACGCTGCGCACGAACGGACCGTTACCACCCGTATGGGCGGCCGGAAAATAGTACTCGTCGGTGACGTTGCGGCTCCACAGCTGCACGCCCCAACCGCCTGCTACGCTCTCCAGGCCCACCCGCGCGTTGTAGATGGTGTAGTCCTCCGTGGCCGTCTGCACCCGCGCACCGCCCGAGGTGTCGTCCTTGAAGTTCATGTCCGCACCCAACCGCAGAAGCCAGTCATTGCCGAGCGGAATGTCATAGTTGACGAGCAGGTTGTAGGAAAGCTCCGGCGCCTGTGCGAGCTCGATGCCCGAGGCATCGCGGAACACCGTGGTCGGCCAGGCACTGGCAGCCGTGTCCACGGCCAGCCACTTGTCTACCTCCGTATCGAGCCAGGCGATGCTGGCGTTGACGCTGAGCCGATCTGTGACAAGCCACTGCACGTCGATCTCGGCACCCTGCACCGTGGACTCCGGGACATTGGTGAGGCCGGAGATGTTGCCGACGAACGTAACCGCGCGGTCCTGCTCCTGTTTGTTCTCGTAATCGTAGTCGAACACGGAAGCGTTGAGCTGCATGCGTCCTTCCAGCAAGGTCGCCTTGATACCGAGTTCGATGGCGGTGAGCTCCTCTTCCTCATACGGGCGCAGCTGCTGCGTGGTGTTGGAGTTGGCGCCGTTGAAACCGCCGGACTTGAAGCCGTTGGATACGCTGAGATACGTCATCACGTCGTCATTGATCATGAAGTCGAGCACCAATTTGCCCATCCACTTCTCAGTGCTAATGGAATCGGTGTAGACATGGAACGCATCGTTCACGTTCGGGCCGCCGATGAGGGCGAAGATGAACGTCGGCGAGGTGGGATCGTCATCGATGGTGCCGCAGCTTCCCGGGCCGAGGGTTGAGCCGAACTGGGCATTGAGGAAGTTCGCCAGGCTGCCGTCCTGCGCGACGAAGGTACATCCGCTCCAGTCCCGTTCCTCTTCGGTGTAGCGCAGGCCCGCGGTCAAACGCCAGCGTTCGGTGAACTGCCACTCCACGTGACCGAACACCGCCTTGGACTCCGTCTCCTGCTCGTACTTGGTGTCAAGCTCGAGGATCGGCGTCGGCGCGAAAAGGCCGACGCCGAACGGTATGGAGCCGAGGCCGAACACGGAGTCGGACATGAAGTAGTGGTAGTACTCATCCATCTCGTCCTTGGAGTAGTACAGGCCGGCGATCCACACCAGATTGTCGGTGCTGCCGGACAATCGCAGCTCCTGGGAGAACACATCCAGGTCGGTGGTGTTGATGTTGCTCGAGTCGTTGTAGAAGCCGCCGTCCCAGTCGTTGGATTCCACGCGCTCGAACGTATCGAATGCCGTGATCGAGGTGAGCGTCACCTCGCCGATGTCCCACACGAGCTTGGCGGAGGCACCAAAGAG
>JAUILW010000648.1 GCA_030432795.1 Gammaproteobacteria bacterium | reverse complement strand
CGCAACGCCCGGCCAAACGCCTTGAACACAGTCTCCGCCTGATGGTGGGCGTTCTCGCCTCGCAAATTATCGATGTGCAGGGTGACCTGGGCGTGGTTGACGAACCCCTGGAAAAATTCCCGCAGCAGATCCACGTCGAAGTCTCCCACCCGCGCGCGGGTATACGGCACTTCGTACGTCAAGCCGGGCCGCCCTGAGAGATCCACCACCACCCGGGACAGCGCCTCATCCAGCGGCACGTAGGCGTGGCCGTAGCGGACGATTCCCTTTTTATCGGCAACGGCCTGCGCGAACGCCTGGCCGAGCACGATGCCGACATCTTCCACGGTGTGGTGGGCATCCACCTCAAGATCGCCCACGGCGCGGATGCGTAGATCGAATGCACCGTGCCGCGCCACCTGCGCCAGCATGTGATCGAAGAACGGCAGCCCGGTGGTGAATTCGTGCTCACCGGTGCCATCCAGGTCGAGGCTGAGCTCGATCTGCGTTTCGGAGGTGTTACGGGTTACGGTTGCCGCCCGTTGGCTCATGATCGTCGTCCGCTGTCTTAGCGGCGCGCAGTATACCCGCTACAAACGGTCCATGAGGCTGCCGTGCGGCAGAAATCGGTTGTCGGTGTTGGCCTTGATCCAAGCGGTGAGATCGTCCGGATAGGCGCTGCGCGCCTTGAGCTCGCGCACCAGCACCACCACCGGCGACTTCGCCCCCGAATCCCAGCCGGTGAGCTGCTGCTCTGCCAGCGTCAGGAGCTTGGCCAGCTGCACCACCTGCCCGTCTTCGAGGTCTGCTACCGCAGCGCGCCAGTCGCCGGCGTCAGATCGGGCAAGCGGTCCGAGGCGCTTGATACTCAGCTCATCCAGACCGAACTGCGGCGCCTCTAGGCTTTGCGCTGCAGCAACAAACTGTGCGACGACCTCAGGGGTAAGGCCTGTTTGCATCAGCGTCGGGTCGAAACTATCTACAGCCATAGCGAGAGCCACCAAAAGTTCTTATAGTTCATAAAGTTACAAGGTAGTTACATCCGATACATCGGATTGTGATCCAATACTCGAAGGAGTCTGCGGATCACGCATGACAGGCAAGGAGCCGCAAAAGGAGCCGTGAACGGATGATGAACGAGCGAATATATCAAGACGAGCGCGGCGGTTGGTACTTCCATATTCGCGGCAATCAGATCGCTGGCCCGTTCGAGTCCTACGATCTCGCCGAATCAGGGCTCAACAAGCACGTCTCCTCCTGCAGCAAACGCGTCTCCGGCGGCTTCCGCTGGCCCCGTAACTGGCACCCAGCACGATTGCTCCGTCGTTCAGCCGTGCGTCAGGCTTAACCCCTCTATAATCGCGCCCCTATGGGCAAACTCCTTTCGGCGATCATTCTATTGCTGCTCGCAGCCGCGGCAGCTTTCTGGTGGTGGGTGCAGGACGCCAACCGGCTCAAACCACATCTCGAGCAGTATCTCAGCGATACGCTGGAGATGCCGGTGCGTATCGGCGGCGACGTGTCGTGGCAGCTCTGGCCACCGCTGTATGTCACCGCCTCGGACCTCACCGCAATGGACGACGACAACCGCTACCAGGTTCGCAAGCTGCAGCTTGCGGTGTCGTTTGCCGATCTCTTCGGCAACCCTGCCGACTGGCGCGTGGACTCGCTGATCATGAACGATGTGCAGCGCAGTACCGATGCAGACCTCACCACCTTCGACGCTATCGAGCTGACCGGTTACGCACCCGAGTCCTGGGCAAACCTGCGGGCGAGCGGCGGAAGCAATGGCATGGCCTTTTCCATTGACGGCGAAATTCGCCAGATGCCAACCGAGTTACTCACGCTCGAGTTCCGCGAGATGACGGTGCAAACCTCCGAGGTGGGCGCTGTCTGTCAGGGGCAGGCCGCAGACAGCGGCGCCACAGATCTGCCCGAAGCGGTCGCGGACGCGCTACTGCCAACGGATACTCTCCTCGGCTGGCACTGGACGGCGTCGTGCCGGATCCCTGAGATGACGATGAACGGTCAGACCTTCATCAACCTGAGCCTGGACACATCGCACCAGAGCGGTGACATGCGCAACGTACTGACAGTGGCCGATTTCTTTGAAGGTACTGCGACATTCGAGCTCAACACGAACCTGGCCGCGCCGGTAACGTGGAAGCTGCAGCCAACGCTCGAAGGCGTTGCGCCAGAACCTCTCATGGCCTGGCTCGGCCGGCCGCTGCGCTGGCAGGGGGCGCTCCGTACGCAGGGCAC
>JAUILW010000647.1 GCA_030432795.1 Gammaproteobacteria bacterium | reverse complement strand
GCTTGTTCATGGAAAGCCCGGACGGGGTGTTCATCTCTTCGCTGGACACCGGCTCGGTGCTGGAGGGGAACGACATTTTCAACCAGCTCAAGCTACAGTTTGGCGCCAGCGCCGACACCACGGATGGTTGGTTGTGGCCGAGTGACGCATCCCGCTCGGAGTTTGTCGCCGCTTTGCGCCGTGCACCGGAACACCTGTCGCTTTCCGTGAGCCGCCATCTGGCAGGCGAAGAACGGTACCTGGAGATCAACGCGCGCCTGCTCGATCTCGAGAACATGCCCTGCATGCTCGGCACCGTGCGCGACCGCACCCGGGAGCGCCACGCTGAGCTGCAACAGCGGGAACTGCAGTCGCAGCTGCTGCAGGCGGGCAAGATGGAGGCGCTCGGGCAGCTAGCAGGCGGCGTCGCACACGACTTCAACAATATCCTCGCGAGCATCATCGGCTACGCGGAGCTGGTGCTCACTGCGCGGTCCAGAATTCCCGACAAAGATGTGGACACCTACCTGCGCGAAGTGGTCAGCGCCGGGCAGAGGGCCCGGGATCTGATATCGCAGATGCTGACGTTTACGCGTGCCAACCGAGGTGAGCCGCAACCGATGGATCTTGCCCGCGTGTTCGAGGATGTCGCCAGCATGCTACGGGCGGCAATCCCGAGCACCATCGAGATCGTGCAGAACTTCGATGCCAACCTGCCGGAGGTGCGCATCGATCCCGTACAGTTTCAGCAGGTGGTCATGAACCTCATGATCAACGCCCGTGACGCTATCGATGGCACAGGGCTGATCGAGTTGTCGGCTTCGGTTGAGGGGGCGTCCGAGGCGTGTGCGATCTGTCACGAGCAACTGCATGGGCGACACGTAGCTTTACGCATCCGCGATACCGGGTGTGGTATCCCCGAGAAGGTGCTACCACACATCTTCGATATGTATTACAGCACCCGGGAGCCTGGTGAAGGCACGGGGATCGGCTTGTGGCTGGCCAACGATGTGGTGCACAGCTACGGCGGCCACATCACTGTGGAGACGAGCGAGCGAGGTACCCAGTTCACCGTGCATCTGCCGCTCAAAACCCGAGTTCCAGCCAACGACAACGCTCCGGCACGGCGCAACGGGGACTCCGTGCATGGCCGTATCGTCGTGGTCGACGACGAGGTCAGCGTGTCGAGCTTCCTCGGCGAGATACTCCGCCATGCCGGCTTCGAGACGATGGTCTTCAACGAAAGCCCGAAAGCCATGGACTACCTTGTTACGCACCTCGACGAGGTGGCGGTGCTGGTCACGGATCAGGCCATGCCCATGCTGAGCGGTCTCGATCTGGCGCAGTTCGTCAAGGGCCGGCGTCCGGATCTGCCGGTGGTGCTGATTACCGGGTTTACGCATGCTCACGATACGAACCGAATGGAGGAGATCGGCGTAGACCATTTCCTGGCGAAGCCCTTCGGCATCGACGCCCTGCTGGATGTGATACATAGCGCAACCAATCGGGCACCTGCAAATGAGGTGGCATCGTGAAGAAACGTGTTGCGGTCCAGCTCTCGCGGCAGGCGAGCCCTAAAGCGACCGAAGATCGCTGGTCGTTAGAGCTGGAGGCGTTGGCGAGTGTGGCCGACATCATCGAGATCGAGGCCGACACACCGCAGGAGTTTGCGCAAGGCGCGCGCTCCGCGGACGCCATTATTACTTCCTGGGGCGTGCAGATTGACGCTGAAGTGATCGGCCAGCTGGAACGTTGTGTAGTGATCGGCGTCGGTAGCATCGGCGTGGACATGGTGGATGTAGAAGCGGCAACGGCTGCCGGTATCGTCGTTACCAACGTTCCGGATGTTTTCATCGAGGAAGTGGCAGATCACGCCATGATGTTGCTGTTGGCTGCCGGCCGCCGTACCAAGCGCATGAACCGGTTGGCGCGGGAGGACTGGTACGCCGCGCGGCCGGAGCTGTCTCGGGTCCCCCGCCTGCTAGGTCAGACGCTGGGATTGTTTGCGTTCGGCAACGTAGCGCGCTGCACGGCACGGCGAGCGCAGGCCTTCGGCATGCGGGTGATCGCCCACGATCCGTACGTCAACGAGCTGACGATGAGCGAGCTGGGTGTGGAGCCCGTGGGTTTCAGCGAGCTGCTGCAACGTTGCGACTATCTTTCTGTACACGCGCCGCTGAACGAAGAAACCCGCCACGCGATCGACGCCGCTGCGCTCGCACAGATGAAGCGCGAGGCCATCGTCATCAACACCGCACGCGGCCC
>JAUILW010000646.1 GCA_030432795.1 Gammaproteobacteria bacterium | reverse complement strand
CGCTTGCGGCGGCGGTCAGTGAGGAGCGCGACACGATTGAGGATGTGCTGGAGCCGTATCTCATCCAGCAAGGCTATCTGCAGCGCACACCCCGGGGCCGTATCGCCACAGAACGTGCCTATGCGCACCTCGGGCTTGCGCCGTCGGGAAAGGGGACAGATCAACCGCAGCTTTCGCTGTAATTCGCTGTAACATGCAGCAGCAATTCGAAGGAGTGTGAATTGCCGGAACAGCTTTCCATATTCGAACTGATCAGCAACGCGAGCCTGCTCGTGCAGATCGTCATGGGCCTGCTTATGCTCGCCTCCGTCGCCAGCTGGATGATGATCTTCCAGCGGTGGTTCTTTCTGCGGCGGGCTTCGCGCGACATGGAGCGGTTTGAGGACCACTTCTGGTCGGGCATCGATCTGCGTCAGCTCTACACGGAGCTCGACGGCGGCGACGACCTGAGCGGCATCGAGTCGGTCTTCGTTGCGGGCTTCCGCGAGTTCACGCGCATGTCCGAGCAGGTGGGTGCCGATACCGAAGCGATCATGCAGGGTGTGCAGCGGGCCATGCGGGTAGCCGTGAACCGTGAGGAAGAGCGGCTGGAGCGCAGCCTGCCGTTTCTCGCCACCGTGGGTTCCACCAGCCCGTACGTTGGGTTGTTCGGCACCGTGTGGGGCATCATGAATTCATTCCGCAGCCTTGCCAACATGAGCCAGGCAACGCTGGCTTCTGTGGCGCCCGGTATCTCCGAGGCGCTGGTCGCCACCGCCATGGGCCTGTTCGCAGCCATACCTGCCGTAATCGGCTACAACCGCTTCTCTGCGCGAGTGGACGTGTTGATGAACCGCTACGAAGTGTTCAGCGATGAGCTCACCAGCATTCTGCAGCGAGCCGCGCACGCCCGCACGCAAACTAAAGGCGGGTAGCAGACAGCATGGCGCGCAAGCGTAAACCCATGTCCGACATCAACGTCGTGCCCTATATCGACGTGATGCTGGTGCTGCTGGTGATCTTCATGGCCACCGCACCGCTGCTCACGCAGGGGGTGGTGGTGGATCTGCCGAACGCACCGTCCGAGCCGGTGTCTGATATGGACGATGACCCTCTGGTGATTTCCATGCGCAAAGACGGTGCGATCTTCGTCAATCTGGGCATTCAGGATGCAGACGATGAAGGCACACGTGTGACGGTGTACTCGCTGGAGGATCAGGCGGCGAAGATCCTGCGTGCACGCCCCGACGTGCCGGTGTTCGTCAAGGCGGACGAGGCGCTCGACTATGGTGCGGTGGTGCGGGTGATGACGGTGCTGCAGAAGGCCGGTGCGCAGAGCGTTGGTCTGATCACCGACCCACCGGAACTGCCGGGCGCCTGATGGCTCTTCTGCGCGATCAGTTTCTGCCGCTCGCGCTGGCGCTGGCTGTGCACGCGGCGGCGGTGCTTGCGCTCCTCGGCGGCTTCCAGCCGGAGCGCGAGATTTCCCAGGTGATCAAGCCGAAAGTCGTGAACTCGACATTGCTGGTGCTGGAGCCGAAGGCAAAGCCTGCACCGGCGCCGAAACCTCGAGCGCAGGAGCCCGCGCCGGCACCTGCCAAGCCGAAACCGGTGACCAAGCCGACGCCGACTCCGAGCGAACCGAAGCCTGATCCGGAGGCCATTCGCCGCGAGGCAGAGGCACGCATCCAGGAGCAGAAAGAGCGGCTGCGTCAGGAGCGCCTGAAGCGCCTTGCCGAGCAATCCTTTGCCGATGCGCTGGCGGCGGAATCCGATGCCATGGACACGTCAGACGACGATGCGGTCGCGCTGTCCTATCAGCAGGGCATCATGCAGCTCATCGTTGCCAACTGGTCGCGGCCGCCGAGCGCGCGCAATGGCATGCAGGCGCGGCTGCTGGTGGAGCTGGTTCCCACGGGTGAAGTAGTTGGTGTCAGCGTGGTGGAGTCGAGCGGCAATGGCGCGTTCGACCGCTCCGCGGAGCAGGCGGTGCGTAAAGCGCACCGATTTGAAGTGCCGAAAGACCCAGCGCTGTTCGAAGAAAAGTTCCGGCGCCTGTACCTGTTGTTTCAACCCGAAGATCTATTGCGGTAGGTGGTTATGAAAAGTATTCGAGTGGTCGTGCTGTTGGCGGCCTTGAGCGTTTCGGTTGTTTCCTGGGCGGCAAGCCTGGACACCATCGTCATTACTCAGGGACGTGACAATCCCACCAAAGTAGCGGTGGTACCGTCGCGAATGGACCCTGCGCTCGGCAGCCTGCCGGAG
>JAUILW010000057.1 GCA_030432795.1 Gammaproteobacteria bacterium | reverse complement strand
GTCGAAGGTGCCATCGTTCATCGACCAGGCAAAGACCAGCATCCACACCGCAAAGGCGATGCCGCAGGCGGTAAGCCAGGTACGACGGCGATTTCGCCAGAGGTTGCGCCAGGCGAGCGCCAGCAGCGGGTTGCCGCTGGCTCCGGTCGCCATGCGCCTTCCCTGTTCGGATTCTGCCGTTATCGCCGTCATCAGGACGCCTGCCGCAAAGCAGTTACGGGGCGCATGCGACGCAACCGCAGGCTTGGCAGAAAGGCGGCGATCTGCGTGGCAATCAACATCACTACCGGAGCGGTGAGAAGCGCTCGCCAGGTCACCGCCGCGTGAATGCTCGACGGCATATACATCTGTTCCGCAAGCTGCTCCATGGCCTCCCCGAAAGAGATACCCACCACCATCAGATAGGCGATGAGCGGCGCCGCCAGCAACCAACCGAGCAGCGTGCCCAACACCCACAACGCGAATGCTTCCAGCTGCACCATACCGATGATGGACCACGGCTTGAGGCCGAGCGCCAGCAGCATGCCGAATTCACGGGTGCGCTCGAACATCACCATGATGAACGTGTTCACAACGGAGAAGCCCACCAGAATCATGACGATGCCGTACATGAAGTCGCCACTCACGCGATCGAGCTCGATGCCCTGCTCCACCTCCGGCATGATCTCCTGCCAGGTGCGCACCCGCACATCCTCTCCGAGGGCGGCGCCCAGGCGCTCGGCCAGCGCGGCCGACGCGAGCGGGTCGGAGCCCACGGCGACCAGCGCATGTGCTTCATCGCCGAGTGAGTAGGCTGACTGCACCGTGCGCAGAGGCGCAATCAGCACGGCTCTATCGATATCGGCGATGCCGGTCTGATAGATACCGCTGACGGTCAGCGCCAGCGCGGCGATACCACCTTCCTTACCAGAGCCGAGCAGCACCAGTTCGTCGCCCACCTCTGCACCCAGATTACGTGCCAGCGCCGAGCCGATGAGCGCCTCGTCCGCATCTCTCGGCGTATGCCCCCGCCGCACCGTGTCGAAGAACCGCACGATGTCCATCTCACGCTCGATGTCCATGCCCAGCACTTGTGCGGCGAAGCTGCGCTCGCCCATGCTGATCAGCGCATAGGCCTGAACCCGGGCGCTGGCGGCCTGCACGCCGGGGGTCTCCCGCAGCACCTGCAACCGGTTACCAACATCGCCCACCAGCTGTTCGAACTTGCCGTCATCCGGGTAGCGCGGGTGCACCGCCTGCACGTGCCCCGTGAGCAGGCCTGTTGCGCTCTGCCGCTGACCAACGTAGCTGCCATCCTGCAGAGCGATGGATGAGGTAATGAGAAACACTGCGAAGCCGATGCCACCGGCCGTTAGCCAGGTACGCCTGCGGTTGCGGCCAACGTTGCGAAAGGCGGTCTTGACCAGCAGGTCTCCACCGCGCCGCCGTTGCAGGGCTGGAACGGCGGGAAGGACAGCCTCGCTCACCGGGGGCTGCCCTGGCGCAGGCTGAACAACGTAAACAGTTGATCATCCAGCTCGATGTCGAAGTCGGCCTCTCGCCACTCGAGCTCTGTGTAGCTGTCGGCCTTGTCGATCTCGAACATGCGCAGCCGCACGCCCATGGTACGGCCGCCGAGCTCCCCCACTTCCAGCACCTGCATCTTCTTCAGCGGCTCGAGGTCCTGGTCGTAGAACACCTGTTCCAGCAGCACGTAGTCATCGCGCAACACCAGCACTTCTTTGCCCCACACCACCGGTGCGTCCTCATGCGGCACGGCTTCGATGGTGTACACCGTGTGACCACCACGCTGTTCCTCAGCCGTGATCGCCAGCTCGTACTGATGCAGCAGGTTGTCCGTGCGTGACAGATCGTTGTAGGAAAAGTCGGAACCGGCCCAGCTTTGTGACATGAGGCTGAACGGTAAGCGGATGGTGCGGTTCAGCTTGGGCGTATAGGTCCACATCTTCTCACCCTGCTTGAGGGTGGCGTTGCCGGCATCACGAGCGGGCTGCGTAAACCGAATCAGGGCGTCTTCCCGACCTCGGGTCCATGCCTGGAGTGTGGACGTGCGCTCCCAGCTGGGGCGATGCACGGTCATGCTCATCACCGCAAACGACGTGCGGCCGCGCGTCTGGTCGATGGCCCCTTCCACCAGAGCGCGCGCCATGGCAGCCGTTTCCGCGATGACACACGCCGGCAGCAGGGCCAGTAACATCGGGCAGAGCATTCGCCATCGCATCGCTTTCACCTCACTCGCTTGCCATCTTCGCGCGCTTGCAGAACGCGCGGTAGGTGGGGCAACATCCACGTATACTCAACCCAAATATTGACCATGTCAAAAACTTCCCTCCGCGAGAGGAAGAAACTCAAAGCACGCGCCGATATTCTCAGCGCCGCAGCCGAACTGTTCGAGCGGCACGGGTACACCGACGCACGCATGCGGGACATCGCCCAACGCGCGGAGGTCAGCTACCAGACCCTGTACAACTATTTTCCAACCAAGGCGCGTATCGCCGAGGCGCTACTCGGCGAGGAGATCGCAGCGCTGAGCGCACAAATCGGCAAAGCCATAGAAGCTTACGAGGCGGATCTGCTGGGCGTACTACACCACATCAACCAGCTGCGGCTGGACTTCTTCTGGCGACAAGACCCGGCACTGTGGCGGCAACTCACCATCGATATCATGCAGCGCGACAGCGACGCGGAAGCGCTCTACCAACGGGTGGACAGCGCCGCCCATGAGCGGCTCGCTGCCCTGCTGCACAAAGGCCAACGGCTGGGCGAGCTGCACGCCAGCGTCGATGCCAGCGTAATGGCCCATGCTATCTACGCGCTGTCCGAGTACGCCATGGTGGTGACTTGTATCGACGACTCGACAGGCGCTGAATCATCAGACGGCGCGACCCTGGCCGCAAAGCAACGGGGTCTGAGCGAAAGCCTTGCCGCGCAGGTCAGCCTGCTCGTGCAGCCCTATGTGAGACCGCCCGCAGTCGGTTGAACAGGCGCTCGGCCACCGCCATCGGGTCATCGCCGCCAATGGGCGCAACGTGATGCCAATCGCGCCACCGCATGACGACGCGGTCGCCTACCACCAACCACGGCGGCAGCTCATCGCGTTTAGTACGGCCGGCAAGCAAATCCCGCAGCCTGGCTGCGTTGGCCTTCAGGGGCCCCCGCCGCTCCTCCACCGGGCCAATCACCTCACCGAGGATGTGGCCGTGTTCGATGCGACGGTTACCAACGCGGCGCTCTGCGAAGTGCGCAGGGTCGATTCCCGAGGTGTCGATGCTTTCTCCGACATCGTTCCGTTCCACAGCGTTCCTCCAAAAAAACGTGCGAACTCGCGCCATCGTCGCAGTCTGGACAAAGCCACGCAAGAACGCTTTCGCGTCTGAGGAGGTATAGCAGAAATATTTGTCAAGCCGCCTGCTACAGACGCAAGCTGACTGACGTACCGGCTGCGCGCCGAAGCGTTTGTCAGAACCTGCGGGTCAATCGCAGGCCGTCTTTGGAGAGGCTGACCTGATTGTTGCGCTGCTGCCACACCAGCGTGAGGCCAGAATCCTCACCGCGCTGACGGCCGAAGTAGACCGTGTTGCTGACCTGCCAACCGAGTACTTCCGTTTCATGGTCGAGCCGGTGTTTGCTGAGACCCAGCACGTACTGCTTGCCCACTTCGAGGTTCATTCGCTGATCATTCAGGGCAGACAGCAGCAACTGATCGTCCTGACGATAGGACGGTTCGTGGCGGTCGGCATACGCCACCCCGCCAAGGAGTGCGCACATCGCGGCTACCAGCCAAGCTACATTTCTGCTTCTGCTCATGTCGATTGCCCCTGGGACGCCTTCCGGTGCGCGATCATTGTTTCGCCACCTCGGCTTCCCTCTTCTTCTACGCTTCCAATTCTGCACGTGAACTCTGTATGCGCAGCGGATGAACAATGGAACGTCATTGAGAAAGTATGGAGAGATAACTTTATGTTTAGTAAGGGTTTTTTCTAATTCGAGAACGAATTCGCACTCCTGCTATGATGCGCGGCACATGGGATTTGACGAGCGAGTAGATGATGCGTTGGGGCATTGTAGGAACCGGGCGGATTGCCGCCACATTTGCCGAGGCGCTAGAAGCCTCAGAAGGCGCTTTTCTACAGGCGGTAGCCAGCCGAGCTCGCAGCACAGCGGTTGCATTCGCCACCACACACGGCGCGCCGGATGCACACGCAAGCTATGCGGAGCTGCTCGATAACCCGGCGGTCGACGCCGTGTACGTGGCCACCCCGCATCCGATGCACGCCGAATGGGCAATCCAGGCGTTGCGAGCAGGCAAGCACGTGCTGTGCGAGAAGCCCATGGGCATGAACCATGCAGAAGTCATGGCAGCCACCTACGCCGCCCGCCAGCACCAGCGGGTGCTCATGGAAGCATTCATGTATCGCTGCCACCCGCAGACGGAGCGCATCGCCGCCCTGGTGGCGGACGGCAGCATCGGCGAGGTGCGGCACCTGACCGCTCAGTTCGGCTACCACGCTGCATTCGATGAACAATCCCGTCTGTTCGCCAACGCGCTGGGCGGCGGCGGTATTCTCGACGTTGGCTGCTACCCCGTGTCATTTGCACGGCTGATCCTCGGCGAGCCTGATTCGGTACAAGCGCATGGCCATCTCGGAGGCAGCGGCGTGGATGAGTGGAGCGCCGCACAGCTGTGCTACGCCGGCGGCACCAGCGCGCAGGTCGCTACTTCCATCGGCGTACTGCTCGACAACACCGTCACCATCTACGGCACCCAAGGCCGCATCCACGTGGCCAATCCCTGGTTGCCCGGCCGCGACTGGTCTTTTGAACTGCATCGGCAGGGCGGCGTAGAGACCATCAGCGGCAAAGCGAAACCCCTCTATGTGTACGAAATCGAGGCGCTGCAGAAGGCTGCTGATGATGGACAGGTGGAGGCCCCACAGATGCGTCACGCGGACAGCCTTGGTAACGCCCGCGTGCTCGACGCATGGCGTAACGCCATCAACCTGACCTACGAAAGCGAGCAGGTTCCGCCTGCCAGAACATCCCTGAAAGCCGCAGCCAGCAGCATGGCAATCACCAGCCAGCCGCTTGCACCGCTGGCGAAGCCAGTCTCACGCCTGGTGATGGGCTGCGACAACCAGCCGAACCTGAGCCACGCCAGCATCATGTGGGACCACTTCGTCGATATCGGCGGCAACGCCTTCGACACGGCGCACATCTACGGCGAAGGTCGCATGGAGCGCCTGCTCGGCACCTGGCAGCGGCAACGTGGGGTGCGCGAGGACATCGTCATCATCGGCAAAGGTGCGCACACCCCGTTCAACACACCGGAGCACATCGGCCCGCAGCTCACGCAGAGCCTGGAACGTCTGCAGACAGACTACGTGGACCTGTACTTCCTGCATCGTGACAACCCGGACATTCCGGTGGATGAGTTTGTCAGTGCGCTCAACGACGAGCTGGCCGCCGGCCGCATCCGCGCCTTCGGCGGCTCCAACTGGACGCTGGAACGCACACGCGCGTTCAATCTTGCAGCAACCGAGCGAGGCCTGGTGGGCTTCGCGGCCATCTCCAACAACTTCTCGCTGGCCCGCATGGTCAATCAGATATGGCCGGGCACCGAGAGCGTGGACGATGCGTTCCTCGCCTACCTCAGCGAGACGCAGATGGCGCTGCTGCCATGGTCCTCGCAAGCCCGCGGCTTCTTCACACCCTGGGCCAGCGAGGTTCTGGCACAGCGCGGAGGTGAGCAGAAGGCCGTGACGACCATGGAGCCGACCGTGGCAGAACTTACCCGAACCTGGGTGGACGAAGGCAACCTGGCGCGGCGCGCGCGCGCAGAAGAGCTTGCGCAGGCGCGCGGCACCAGCATGATCAACATCGCGCTGGCCTACGTGCTGCACCAGCCCTTCCCCACGTTCCCGCTGGTCGGACCGCGCCTGCTCAGCGAGATCGACAGCTGCGCCGAGGCCATGTCGTGCGCGCTAACGGCGGACGACGTGGCCTGGCTGGAGCACGGTTAGGCGTACTCAGGCGCTCGCGGCCGCCGGCACAACCTGCTCCGCAAACGCTTCCATCCGCTCGAGGCCTCCCGGGCCTGCGAAGAAGAACGCGGGCACCATGATGCGGTGCACACCGATGCCGGCAAGCTGCTCGACGCCGGCTGCCGGGTCCATCATCTGCGCGCCGAACATGGCGTTGATCTCGATTTCCGCCGGGTCGCGGCCCGCCGCCTCCGCGGCTTGATGCAGCCGCCCAATCAACGCTGACAGCCGCTGCGCATCGCCCTCGCCGGGAAAGTAGCCGTCTGCCAGTCGCGCTGCGCGCCGGATAGCCGCATCGCTATCGCCGCCGACGATCACAGGAATGTTGCCGTTGACCGGCCGTGGGCTGCAGGTAGCCGGCGGGAAGTCCACGAACTCGCCATGAAACTCCGCATGCGGACCGGCCCATAGCGCTCGCATGGCCTCGACGTACTCGTCGTTGCGCGCACCGCGACGCTCCCAGGGCACACCCAACGCATCGAACTCTTCCTTCATCCAACCGACGCCGAGGCCCAGCTCCACCCGACCACCGGAAATCTGATCCAGCGTTGCCAGCTCTTTGGCGAGAATGAGAGGGTTGCGCTGCGGCACAATGAGAATGCAGGTGCCCAGGCGCATCGACGGCGCTGCGGCAGCGGCGAAGGCAAGCCAGATCAGCGGATCAGGAATCGGCGTTTCCGGCTCCGCCGGGATTTTCCCGTCTGCCGTGTACGGATACTTCGATGCAATGCTGTCGGGCAGAATGACGTGTTCGCCTCCCCAGATCGACTCGAACCCCGCCGCCTCAGCGCGTTTGCACAGCTCCATGACGCTCGCACCGTCCTGCGCGATGCTGCTCCCAAATGCCAGACCTACCTTCATTGGCTACTCCTTAGTGATTTAGCGTCGGCGTCTTTTCGCCAACGACACGACATTGTCTCCGCCCACCGCGACCTGCTTCAATGCGAATGCAATTTCCCAGGTGCGCACTGTTTCTTTTTCCCGCAGAAAGCCTCGGCACCCGAAGCCCCGCGACAATGCAAATAGGGCGACTGATGCGTGCGCAAGTTCCCGCTCGTGCCACAACAGACCTACATGCGGCTCGCTCTCGAGCTTGCCCACGCCGTCGAGCCGCGTGCCAGCGAGGAACGCATCCAGTGTGTAGGTGCCGACCTCGTTGGGGACGATGCGTACCGAAAGGTCCTGCGCTGATTCCTCGCCCACGCTGACCTGGCCGGTAACGGTCAGGCCGTCCGCCTGCTCTGTGACGTCGATGTCTACGTTTACTGTTTGACCGATGCTCATACCCTGCAGCAGGACACTACCCTTACCCATCCACTTGCCTGGAGCGATCAGCATCAGTGAGAAGCCTCGATGTGAATCGGCGGGCCGCCGGGCATCGCCACGTCCGGCGTCTTGTTTCGGGCATTGTTCACGCGCGTGGACACGGGAATGACATCCAGTGGTACAGGGATGGCCGACTCAAACAGGCGATCGAGGTCATCGGTGGGGATGTCCGGGTCCAGCCAGCGCCGCGCGTCATCCAGCGACAGCATCACCGGCTGGCGATTGTGCACAAACTCCAGCGCTTCATTCGCGGCGTCGGTGAGCACCGTGAAGCTCAGCACCGACTCGCCGCCCTGCGGGTCTTTCCATTCATCCCAAAGCCCGGCAATAAGCAGCCCTTGCGTGTCGCGTGAAGTGATCATGTACGGAATCTTCTCACCATCTCGCCGTCGCCATTCGTAAAATCCTGTCACAGGCACCACACAGCGGCGCTTTCGATAGGGCTCCCTGAAGGCCGGGCTTTTTGCCGCCGTCTCCGACTTGGCATTGAACATCGAGTAACGCGTGCTCATCTCCTTGGCCCAGAACGGCGTCAACCACCAGCGCATGGACACGAGCTCCGGCGCTCCGGCCTGCGCTGAGCCATCGGGGGCAATTCGTACCACCGGGATTTGCTCGGTGGGGGCTGCATTGACGTTGTCGTCTGCCTCGTATGGCATGTTCACCAGCGCCAGCAGGAGCTTCGCCAGCGGGTCAGAGGTAATGTTGAAGCGGCCGCACATTCAGCCGTGCTTTCCCGCCGCCCAACCGAAGGCGCCGAGCTTGGCCTCGGCAAAAGCCACAGGATGGCTTTCCAGTTGCGTGGCCATCGTATCGTTCCAGCGATTGAGAAAGCCGAACAGGGAGATCACCGCGACGATCTGCGTGATCTGCTGCTCGTCGAAATGCACACGCAGCGCTTCGAAATGCGCCGCGCTCGACTCGTTTGGCACCGCCCCCGCGGCCAGCGCCAGCGACACCACGGCCTTCTCCGCGTCATCGAGCAGTTGGCTGTCTTCATAGTGCAGTACCGCTTCGAGCTTCCGCGCATCGGCACCGAAGCGTACGAAGTTGTTGCTGGTGTGCGCCTGGCAGTACCGGCAGCCGGCAGCAACACTGACGCTGAAGGCGATGAGCTGGACCAGGGTGGGCGGCAACTTGGTGGCCGGGTCACCCGCGTCGGGCACGTGCTCGGAAAAGGCGGCCATCTGCGTCTTCAGGTCGCCACCGAAAACGGTACCGGCTAGCAACGAAAACGCCATTGTCAGCTGCGGCATGTGCGCCATGGTGAGCATGGAATTCGGCACGAAACCCATGGCCGCTTCGGAAGCTGCCAGCACCGGTGCAAGGTCCTGTACATCGGCTGCGTTCTTCGGTTCTACGTGCGCCATAGGCCATCGCTCCCATGCCTGAAACCGCACCATTGTAGAGGTTTGCCTTTTCGCCTTCATTGATGAATCCTCGGGTGCATCAACTGGAGGCAGGCATGATGTCGAATTCCTCAAATGCGGGCTTTCGCGAGGAGGTCCGAGAATGGCTGGCGCAGAACTGCCCTGCGGGCGCCCGCGGCGAAGGTCAGGTGCCCTCGGGCAGCACGAAGATCACCATTGAAGATGCGGACACACGGCTATGGCTCGAGCGCTGCGCAGAGCGCGGGTTCACCGTGCCGGACTGGCCTGTGGAGTACGGCGGCGCAGGTCTCAGTACCGATGCCTACGTCGTGCTGGTGGAGGAGATGCGGCGCATCGACGCCAGACCCCCGCTGATGGGCATGGGTAACATCATGATTGGCCCCACGCTCCTCGAGTACGGCACCGAAGAGCAGAAGCGCCGACACCTGCTGCCCATTGCACGCGGCGAGTACGCCTGGTGTCAGGGCTACAGCGAGCCATCCGCAGGCTCGGATCTGGCGAGTCTGCGCACCCGGGCGGAGGACCGGGGCGACCACTTCGTCATCAACGGACAAAAGATCTGGACCTCCGGCGCGCAGTACGCAGACTGGATGTTCTGCCTGGTGCGCACCGATGTGGATGCACCCAAACATCTCGGCATCAGCTTCGTGCTTCTGCCCATGGACCAACCTGGCGTGACGGTAAGGCCGATCCGCCTGATCAACGGCGTGTCTCCTTTCTGCGAGACCTTCTTCAACGACGCCATCGCCCGCAAGGAAGACCTGGTGGGCGAGCTGAACCGCGGCTGGACGGTGGGCAAACGCCTCCTGCAGCACGAGCGATCCGGCATGACGTCGCTGGTAGGCGGGCGCGCGGACGGGCCCGGAGGCACGCTGGTGAACGCCGCACGCGACTATCTGGGCACGGGTGTGGATGGACGCATCGACAACCCCATGTGGCGCCAGCGCCTGCTCGATCACAACATGAACACGCACGCATTCCGGCTCACCCAGCAACGCGCGGTGGCGGAAGCGGAAAGCGGCCAGACGCCGGGGCCCACCACGTCGATCTTCAAGTTCTACGGCACGGAGCTGCAACAGCAGAAGTCCGAGATGATGTGCGAGATCAAGGGCACCGCCGGATTTGGCTGGGACCGGCAGGCCACCCCGGAAGCGGAGCTGTACTGGACACGTGAGTGGCTCGGCAATCGCGCAGCCTCCATCTACTCCGGATCCAACGAAATCCAACGCAACATCATCGCCAAGCGGGTGTTGGGGCTGCCGGACTGACATGCACCCACCCGTCGCCACACGCAAGGCGCATCGCAGCACATGGCATGGTGTGACCCTCGAGGATCACTACCACTGGCTGCGCGATGCAAACTATCCCGACGTCACCGATCCGCAGGTGCTGGCCTATCTCGAGGAGGAGAACACCTACTTCGAGCACGTCTTCACACCTGTTAGACCACTGGTGCAGACCCTGTTCGAAGAGCTCAAAGCACGGCAGCCGGAAGCGGACGAGTCCGTACCGTATACCTACCGTGGTTATCGCTATCAGTGGCGCTTCGCAAAGGAGGCGCAGTACCGTGTGTGGTACCGGGCCGCCGAAGCAACGCCCAACGAATGGCAGGTGTTGCTCGATGAGCCCGCCCTGGCAGAAGGTCACGACTACTTCCGGTTGGGTGGCCTGGCGGTGGATCCAGGTAACCGCCTGCTGGCTTACAGCACCGACCTCGATGGCTCCGAGCGCTTCACATTGCAGCTCCGGGCGCTGGACGGTGGCGAGGCGCCGGAGGTCTGCATACCCAATACCCAGGGCGCGCCGATCTGGACGGACGACGGGGCATCGTTCTTCTACGTTGCGCTCAATGCGCAGTGGCGACCGTTTCAGGTGCGCCGCTACCAGCTCGAAAGCGGCGACGATGTGGTGGTGTACGAGGAGACGGATGACGCTTTTTTCGTGGGTCTGGACGAGACCCAGTCGGAGCGTTTCATCCTTATCGGCACCGGCGACCATGTCACCAGCGAGTGCTGGCTGATCGATCGGCAGGGCGACGGCACGCCGCGTTGCATGGCGCCCCGCCGCGCGGGCCATGAATACAGTGTGGATCACCGGGACGAGACGTTCTACGTACTCACCAACCGCCGGCATCGCAACTTCGACCTGATGACAACCAGCGTCAGCGCGCCGGAAGAAGCCAACTGGCAGCCCTTCATCAACGGCTCCGACACGCTGTATCTCACCGGCCACCTGTGCCTGAAGGATCACACCATCATCGAGCAGCGCCGCCAGGGGCTGGACGAGCTGCGCGTGGTGGCCACCGACGGAGCAGAACATCTGCTGGCGCTACCGGACGCCGTGGGCAGCGTCTCCCTCGGCACCAACCCCATCGCCGCGACGACGACGTTGCGGTTGTACTACGAATCCATGGTGCGGCCCGGCACCGTGTACGACTACGACCTTACGACACGGCGGCTCACAGAGCTGAAGGTCGAAGAGATTCCATCCGGCTACGACGGAAGCCGCTACCGCACCGAGCGCCTGCTTGCCCCGGCCCGGGATGGCGTTGAGGTGCCGGTGAGCCTGGTGTGGCACGCAGACCATCCGCCATCGGCCGACACGCCGCTCTACCTGTACGCCTACGGTGCCTACGGGCACGCGATTCCGCCGGCCTTCTCCCGCAGCCGCCTGTCGCTGCTGGACCGCGGCTTCGTCTACGCCATCGCGCACATCCGTGGCGGTGACGATCTCGGCTACGCCTGGTACGAGGCCGGCAAGCTGAACCGGCGGCAGAACACCTTCAACGACTTCGTGGACGTCGCCCGCCACCTCATACACATCAGCTATGCAGACAAGGGCAACATCGCCATCGCCGGCGGTAGCGCTGGTGGCGAGCTGATGGGAGCGGTGGTCAACCAGGCGCCGGAGCTATGGGGAGCCGTGGCTGCGCATGTACCGTTCGTGGACGTGCTGAACACCATGCTGGATGGCAGCCTGCCGCTCACGCCGATCGAGTGGCCGGAATGGGGCAACCCCGTGGAGGATGTGGAAGCGTTCAACACCATCCGCGCGTACTCCCCCTACGACCAGCTGCAACCCGGCGACTATCCGCCCATGCTGGTCACCGCCGGTCTCAACGACCCTCGGGTGACCTACTGGGAGCCGGCCAAGTACGTCGCGAAGCTGCGCCACCTGAAAACCAACGCCACGCCGCTGCTCTTGAAAACCAATATGGGTGCCGGCCACGGCGGTAAATCCGGGCGCTACGATGCGCTGGAGGAAGTGGCCGAGGAGTACGCGTTCTTCATCGCCAGCCTCGATGGCTCGTTACGAGCCTGAGGCCGGCCCGCAAGTCAGATAGCCGACTGCTGACGCATCTTGCGCTCTTTGGCTTCGTTGGC